>JAPLLA010000056.1:42351-46487 GCA_026387795.1 Candidatus Saganbacteria bacterium
AAGAAATGCGAGCAAGGGGTATTTTAAAAGAGGTAGAATTTGCATTAGATGCATGGCCAAGCGGTCCCCAAATCAGGTTAATTCACTATGATGATGTAGTAATTATCCAACCGATATATGCAAGCACTCAAACAGGGCGTAATTGTTTTACCCCTGTTTATTCGGGGGTTCCCCTCCTCTTTTTGGAAGGAGATTTTACTGAACATGTAAGGAGGTCCGAGGACCCGTATTTTATTCCAATAAAACATCGTGAAGTCCCCTTTGAAGCACAAAGAAGGATGGTAGAAATTTTGATGGAAGCCCCTCCCAATAGGATTTTTTCGCAGGTTTGTGTCCCGGAGGAAGAGATTAAACAACCACAGCAGGAAATCGACTGGGCTGAAACAACCGGAAAACCTGATTACCTGATGACATATGAAGCTATTGATAAGCATTTAATCCAAGAACTAACCGGATATCTGGCTAGGTTAAGATTTTTGTATGAAGGAAGCACGGTATCTATACTAGATGTTGGTTGTGGAAGGGGTCGGCTAATAAAAAAGATACATGAATCACTCGTTTCGCTGGGAATAAAGCTGAATCTAGTAGGACTGGAACCTAACGAAGAATTAGCAAAAATGTGTGCAAGAGAAGGTCTCAATGTTGAACGGGGTAATGCACAAAATATGTCTTTTCGTTCAAATTCTTTTCAAGTTGTAATTTCTTCAGGTGCTACAAATGTAGGGGTTGTATCACCTGATACCGGCATGAGGATAAAAGACGAGATTTACAGGGTTACTTCACAGCAAGGATTGGTGCTTTTTACAGGAAAAACACCCATTATTCCAGCACCCGGAAAATATTACGATCCACCTATCCCTGAATTAGAAGAACGTTATGAAATACAAAGACTTAGTCATATGGAGGTAAGAGACGGAGAACTCTACTGCAGACAGCTACATTCACTGGTAAAAAAATAAAGATCCCGTTTAATCCGTAATAATAGCAGTAATTAAGTTGCGCGGCGTCACATCAAATGCGGGATTCTTCACTTTTGTTCCTTTTAAGGTAATCAACTGGCCCTTGATCATTAAAACCTCATCAGAAGATCTCTCCTCAATCGGAATATCTTTACCACTTTTGATCCTTTTATCAATGGTTGAGGCTGGAGCAACAATATAGAAAGGAATATTGTGGTATTTAGCCAAGACTGCCAAAGAATATGTCCCGATCTTGTTTGCAGAATCCCCATTTGCTGCAATCCTGTCCGCACCTGCAATCACACAATCAATTTCCCCTCTTTGCATCAGATGAGCAGCCATGTTGTCTGTAATTAAAAAGTGCGGGATACCGGATTGTTTTAATTCCCATACCGTAAGTCTTGCGCCCTGAAGCCTGGGACGCGTTTCTGATGCATAAACTACTTTTATTTTCCCTTGCCTGTAAGCTTCGCGGATAACACCCAGTGCAGTCCCATCTCCATAAGTAGCCAGGGAACCAGTATTGCAAATCGTTAAAATTCTCGAGCCCTTTTTTATAAGTTTGGCACCCTTGCGCCCCATCCTGTCACAAGCTGCTTTTTCTTCTTCCATAATAGCTTTCGCTTCTTCCCAAAGATTACACTTTTCTTTTGATGCTTGAACCAGGCGATCCACAGCCCAAGCAAGGTTGACTGCTGTTGGCCTGGAAGCTTTCAGCTGTTTAGCTGCTTGTTTGAGTGGAAACCTGCCCCGGTTCACCGGGGCGGTTTCCACTTGCCTCCAAGCAAAAGCTAAACCGAATGCTGCTACGATACCTATGAGAGGCGCACCGCGGACAGTCATGTTTTTGATTGCAAGAATAACATCGGAAAGGCTTTTCAAGGTTACATACTTTACTTTAAAAGGAAGAAGGTTTTGGTCCAAAACTTTGATATAGTCTTTTAAAACAAGGATCGAAAGAATGTTTTTCATAATTAAATAGAAGCGATCGGTATTTCAACTTGAGAGCTGTCTTGCATGTTCTTTTCCAATAAAATTCCGTTGGCTAATTCATTCTCGCCCAAAATCCAAACCTTTTGCGCTTGGAGCCGGTTCGCTTCCCGCATTTGCGCCTTAAGCGAGCGGCCGATGAAATCCATTTCAGCAGAAACGCCCTTTGCCCTTACCCTTTGCAGTAATTCAAACCCTTTTTTTCTGGCTTCTTCGCCTAATGTTGCTATATATAATCCAAGTTGTGAGTTGTGGGTTGTGAGTTGTGTGCCTTTTAAGCATTCAATCGTCCGTTCAATGCCAATAGCAAAGCCTACTGCAGGAGTGGCCTTGCCGCCAAATTCTGCAACTAAATTATCGTAGCGTCCTCCTCCGCAGATTGCGTTTTGTGCTCCCAGAGATGCAGACTTAACCTCAAAAGTAAGGCCTGTGTAGTAATCCAAGCCGCGGGCTAAACGTTTATTGATCGCATATTTAATTTTATAAATATCAAGATACCCTATTACATTATTAAAATGCGTATTGCAGGCTTCGCAAGCAGAGTCAATTGATCCGGGAGCTTCGTCTATGTACTTTTGGCATCCAGGAATCTTGCAATCTAATATGCGGAGAGGATTGGTCTCGTATCTTCTTTGGCAGTCTTTACAAAGATGATGAAGATTTTTCTTAAAGAATTCCTTGAGCTTATGTTTATACTCTTTTTGGTCATGAGGACAACCTAAATTATTAATTTCCAAAACTACATCCGACAGTCCCAACTTCTCAAAAAGCTTGGCAGCTAAAGCCAAAACTTCTACTTCACTTAAAGGATCCGCAGAGCCAAAAAACTCCACCCCTGCCTGGTGAAACTGGCGGTACCTGCCTGCTTGAGGACGCTCTTTTCTAAACATCGGACCAATATAGAAAAGCTTGGCAGCGTGTTCCTGGCCGATTAAACTATGCTCAAGCGCAGCTCTTACTACTGCTGCCGTAGCTTCTGGTCTGAGCGTGAGATCTTCTTTCCCCTTCTCTGTCCCAAAACAGAACATCTCTTTGCCTACAATATCTGTCTCTTCTCCAATGGAACGCTTAAAAAGTTCCGTAGATTCAAAAGCAGGGGTGCGGATTTCGTTATAGTTATATGAAGAAAAAAGTTCGCGGCAAGTTTGTTCGACTTTTTGCCACAGCTCTATTTCCGGAGAAAAAATATCGTTTGTACCTTTTGGGGCGCTATATTTTAACATCTACAACAAATACATCCTTAATCTGATGCCAAAGCAAAAAAGAGTAATCCTACCATAATTGCCACAAAACCGATTGAACCTCTGATTAGAAGGAGTACATCCCATCTCCAATACCAGATCGAGGCCACGCCCAAAACCAGAAGAACAATACCAAGCAGAACTTTTAAAGCTTTACCCATAAATGCCTCCTTGTAAAAACTGATCTGCCAAATATCATACTAGAGGAAGATTAATTGTCAATAATTATGCGGTTAAATTAATCACTGGAAGAAAACCGAGTCATGCTTCACTGCGAGGCGCATGGGGAAAAAATACTAACCAGTCTGCTTCCTGAGGCGGAGCATCATTAACGTTCCAATTAAGGGTTCGCCAAGCAGGGACAATTCTTCTTATTTCAGATGTATATTTGACCATAAAAGGATCGGTTACATCTTCTCTTTCCACCAAAGCAACTGAAATTGACTCATATCCAAATCCCAGTCTTAAAACTGAAGGAAGACCATTATTAACATCAATGTGCCCCCTCCCTGCTAAAACAACGGATTTACCTATTTCAACCAAAGCATGGTTAGCAGCCAAAGACATAAAACAGTCTCTAGCTCTTGGCTCTTCTCCCAACCTAACACCAAAAGGAAAAGACGGAGCAACGGTTAAGTGATCCCATATCCTTGGATGGGTCATGGGATAAACCGTTATCCCAGCTTCTTTTGCTGCATCAAAAATCTCCATATGCGTATCAGCTGCTGCTGCCATAAAACCAGTATTCCAAGAATCCTCAATATGCGACTTTAATGCTGTTCTTTCTCTATCCCCACCCTTATTAAATGCTCCAACCAAATCCGTATCAGCAACATTTAAAAGTTCTACTCCATAGGCCTTAAATCCTTCCGCTCCTAACGCTTGAATAGAACCGCGGATAAACCGATGTGCATTTATATTTCTAACATGGTCTTCCCCAAATAGA
>JAPLLA010000056.1:46518-65331 GCA_026387795.1 Candidatus Saganbacteria bacterium
GACAACTTGCTAAAATTTTTCCCATATCAACCTCTTGCGCATGCGGCTTCAATTTATCGGGCTCAACAATATCTAATCCGGAACCATCTGTTAGATAGGTAATATTAGGAGGAAAATGCATGCACAAATGCTGCAATTGCTGAAGCAACGGATGGCTAAAACCAATTCCAAATGGCCCTGGCTCCGCTTTAAAATCCTTGCTACTTACGGTCCTAAAAAAATCAATTGCCATTTGTCTGCGTACTTCACGTAGTTCTGCCGTTACCCTCATATAATCCCTTTCTCTTGTGACACATGCCTTCAGCATTATTATCGGCAGGAAATAAATAAAATTTCAGATTATAGAAAATAACAAAGGAGGAAAATTAGTTGCCCTTAGAGCAAAACCCGCAGCCAGGCAGAAATGCCGGCTCTTTAAAATAATCGAGAAGAGGATAGTTTCTGCAAACCGGAGGCCTAAAGGTGTAATTAAGGCATTTACCATCTATCCCTTTGTGTTTGCAGGTAAAAGCCAAATACTTATACTCAAAATCTACCTTTAATAGGATAAAATCGTAAAGCCAGGAGATCCATTTAATGCAGATGTTTCTAAAAAAATTGCTTTTGATTTGAGAAGGGGTCATCTTCAAGTGGATTTCTTCGCAGCATAGGCCACACTGTTTGCATTTGCCTGCAATCTTATATTTATGGGGGAATAAGCGCTTTAAGCCCTGCATGACAAAGTTATCAAAAAGCATGAAAACAAGTATCGTTCTTTTAATTAAGGTAATAAACATTTGCTGCTAAGCTTACCTCAACCAGCTTCTGTAATAAAGAGACTTCTACTGCTTAAGCACTTACCAATGTAGCTTTGAGCGGTCCTTGGGCAAGTGCACTAATAAAAGCACGTACATCCAAAGTTCCGGAAGTAAACCTAACATTGCATCCTTCTGTATTTAAGAAAAAATTGCCGTGTGCACGCTTAAACTGTCCCGGAAGATATCCTCTCTCTGCCTCCAAAACACCAGTGAGCTGATATTCTGTGCCTGCAACTTTTTCTCTGGCAGTTACAAGAAAAGTTCCTCTCTGTACTCCATCGGACATTTTAAGCCTTGAGCTTGCCCCCACTCTATATGCAGTCTTTGCAACCAGTGCTTTAAGTATTTTCTCGGCCACAGACTGGAAGCCTTCTTCATAATAAACCTCATATCTTAGTCCATCCACTAGAATAGAAGTACCAGTACGGCACAATTGTAAGTTTTCTTTGGCATCTGTAACCCTAAGTCTTTGAGGAACAGCTACGGTTCTGTCTCCCATGGAAACCAAATATATATTATCCCCGTCTTGCTTAACAGTACGAGATACTTTTACTTGCACAACTGCAGGTGCAGGCTTACCAGCAGCTGCTGCTTGCGCTAGATCGGGTTGAACAAATCTTTCTGGAAACCTAACATCTAATTCAGTTGCCCCTTTGTGCGGCCCACTTGGTACAATATGATAATCTAAAACCTCTACTGAAAGCCTAAAAGAACGCCTTTCCGGGTTTGGCAAAATACCTATCACGCCATCATATTGCACACTGGCAACTACCACCCGGCTTCCTTGCACAGATAGCACTTTTACCCTTAGCGTGCTATCCGTAGGAATAGAAACACCCCTTACTCTAATCGCTTGAGGCCGGCTTCCAGTAATTCTCACCTTGTCCATTTTTATCCACTCCTCATAAAAAACTATGCTCTCAATTTTTCCAAAAAAGTATTCCCATGTGAAGGCATGTTACAACCCAAATAATTTGCTGCTGTAGCACCAACATCTGCCAAAGCATGAATCCCAAGATTAATTCCCCTCATTAGTGGATTGCCAAAAACCAGAAGAGGAACAAATTCCCTGGTATGGTTTGTACCTCTGCCATCAAACACCTTACGATCAAGACCTGCACTCTCCATCCAAAGTTTAGTTAGTCCCCTAGTAGGATCATTGCCATGGTCTGCAGTTATGACCACAATATCCCAATCACCCATAGCAGCAAAAATCTCGGGCAATCTCCGGTCAAATGCCATGAGCGCCTGGCCAAAACCAATCGGATCGTTGCGGTGGCCATACTCCTCATCAAACTCAACTAAATTTACGCCGATAATACCTGAACCAGGTGTACGAAGCGCTTGTACAGTACAATCTATCCCTTCCTCGTTTCCTCTTAAATGCCTCTTTTCAGCAGGATCCGGATATCCGCGGTTAAAACCTTTTCCGGTAAAAACATCATAAAACTTACCAACTGAAACCGTATCATAGCCAGCAGCAAGTGCATGGTCTAAAACTGTGTCTCCGGGAACCGCTAAAGTTAAGTCTCTTCTCAAAGAAGTAATACGTACGAACTTTTCACCTTTGGAACCAGGAATCAATCTTGTAGCAAACGGTCTGGCAATTACTCTTAGAAACTGATCTCCCCATTCTGTACTTTCATCCATAAAAGAACGGCAAGCCGCACTAATTGCATACATCTTTTCCACTTCTCTCCTTGAAATTGCAAACCTGGCCCCTTTTTCCTCAAGGATAAAAGTGTCACTATCTGTAGGCACAGATTCGCCTGGAGCAAGCTCTTTTCCTACCCGGACAGCTAACTGATATACGCTATCAGAAGATGTATAAACAATCGGAAGTCCCTGGTGCCCAACCTGCTCTAATACTGTGGTTCCTGAAATATTTCTTCCGTCATTTAATAATGGGACTTCTCCTTTAAGTTGTTGTTCTACTGCTCTTTGGATTTTAGTCATGAGCTCTGGAGGCAAACCTGAAAGATAAGTAGGATACTCCAATGTGTTTAGTCCCATTAAACCCCAGTGGCCAGTAATTGTATCTGTCATGGTAACTGGATCAAGAGTCAAAACACCATAAGAGCCTGCTGGATGTTTTACTGCAGGAACTCCTGGAATAGTAGCAATATTCCCCAAGCCTAATGCCTGCATGTTTGGAAGCCGGAACTGTCCGGTTCTCATGGCCTCATAATATGCAGCTACATTGGCAATAGTATTTGCACCATCATCAACCAAAGGATGGTTAGGCATAACCCCAATCCCTGCACCATCGAGAACAATAACCGTAACCCTAAAACCATTTGCTCTCATTTGGTCTACAGGCGAAAGACTTGGATGTTTTCTTCTTCTTCCCGCTAGAGCTGCAGTTTGATCTGCTCTATAAACAGGGATCCTAACTTGCTCTAAACTAAACATTTACTTATACCTCTCCAAGATGCGCTTTAGCTGCTGCAGCTCTGGCCACAGCTTCTGACACAATGTCTTGTAAAGGCCGACCCTGTACTTGACGTGATTCGTAAGCAACTCGTACTACCGGCTTATCGATTTTGCCTGCCAATAAACGACCCAAGTCAATGGGCGTACCAGATACAACCACATCACAACGAGCAGCAGCAATGGTTGCCGCCAAATCTGCTACTTGTGCGTCTCCATATCCCATGGCAGGAAGAATTCTATTTCCTGCTAAATGTTTATACTGTGCAAAGGTCCTTGCCAAACTCCCTTGTAAATAAGGGACTGGGTCAACCAACTCAGCAGCTCCATATTGTTGGGCTGCCACTACCCCTGCTCCATACTGCATTCCACCATGCGTAACAGTTGGCCCGTCTTCTACTACCAAAACCCTCTTGCCACGCACACTTGCTGGATCAGCTACAGTAACTTCTGAAGCAGTTAAAACTACTGCTGCATCAGGATTAACCGCTCTAATATTACCTAAAACAATTTCCATTTGACCTGGAGTAGCATTGTTAACCTTATTCACTACTACTACGTTGGCCATTCTTAAATTTACCAATCCTGGATAATAAGAAAGTTCATGCCCAGGCCTGAGTGGATCAACTACTGTAATATGCAAATCCGGCGCATAGAACGGGGTATCGTTATTACCTCCATCCCATAAAACTACATCCGATTCTTGTTCTGCTGCCCTTAGAATATCTCCGTAATCTACTCCGGCAAATACTACCAACCCTCTGCTGGTATATGGCTCATATTCTTCCATTTCTTCAATAGTGCATTGATGCCTAAGCATATCTTCATACGTAGCAAAGCGTTGTACTCTTTGTGCTACCAAGTCTCCATAAGGCATAGGGTGTCTTACTGCAACTGTTTTGGTCCCTTCACGGATTAAACCTTCTACTAACATGCGGGAAGTCTGGCTCTTGCCGCAACCAGTCCTGACTGCACAAACTGCGATAACTGGTTTTCTAGATGGGATCATTGTTTCTGTTACTCCGGGCAAAACAAAATGAGCACCAGCGGCCTGGACCAAAGCAGCTTTTGCCATGATATCAGCATGCGCAACATCGCTGTAAGAAAAAATCGCATCTGTAACTCCTTCTCTTTTAATCAGGGCAGCTAATTCTATCTCCGGTACAATCTGAATTCCTTGCGGATATCTGTCGCCAGCCAGCTCAGCAGGATAAGTCCGTCCATCTATCCCTGGAATTTGGGTAGCAGTAAATGCCACCACATCGGTCCTTGGCCCTCTTTGATGGTCCCTTACCATTGTATGAAAATTATGAAAATCCCTACCCGCTGCTCCCATAATCACCCAGCGCGCACCAGACACAGCATCTCTTGTTGCTATCATGTTTTTCCCCCTTTTCCCTAGTATCGGACACAGATTTCAAAAATTTCACTCACTGGTCATAGAGGAAAAAGTAGAAAAAGCCTTGCGAGAAGCTTTTGATGCTTTGGGTGGCATCGCAACCTTTATCAAACCCGGCAATAAAGTATTATTAAAAGTAAATGCACTCCAATCCGCCAAACCAGAACAGGCTGCAACAACTCATCCTGCGATCGTTAAAATTGTAGCCAAACTAGTAAAAGAAGCTGGCGGTATTCCACTCGTCGGCGATTCCCCTGGAGATGCTAGAGCACACATATCAAAAGTGTTGGAAGTAACTGGAATAAAAAAAGCAGCAGAAGAAGCAGGAGCAGAAATCTTAGAGTTTCAGAAAGAAAATCTGGAAGTCATCAAAAGTCCATCGGGCAGCAAATGCGTTCCATTAATCAATATTTCAAAAGTAGTCTTAAATGCAGATGTTATTATCAACTTACCTAAATTAAAGACCCACGGCTTTACTCTCTTTACCGGAGCAATCAAAAACCTGTACGGCTGCGTCCCTGGTTTTAACAAAGCCCTTTACCACTTCCAAGCTGCACGTTTAGACCAATTTGCACAATTAATTGTCGACATCTACGAAATCGTTAAGCCGACTTTAAATATTATGGATGGGATTACTGCTATGGAAGGGGACGGGCCTGGGGCCGGAGACCCAAAACATGTCGGAGCACTTCTGGTTTCTACTGATGCAGTGGCTATGGATGCAGTAGCAGCTGCTTTGGTTGGATATAAACCAAAAGAGATCCCAATTACAGAAGAAGCTGCAAAAAGAAAACTAGGTATTTCTGATCTATCAAAAATCATCATTGAAGGAGAAAGTATTGCATCTTTAAAAGTAAATGATTTTAAGAAAGCTAGAAAAAACATCTTCTATATATTGCATTATATGCCTGTATGGTTAAGAAGCATTCTTTTTCCCGTTATTTTAGCTTTGGTTTGGGTAAAGCCAGAGATTATCCAAGAGAAGTGTACTAAATGCGGCACCTGTATCCGCTCCTGCCCCACCCACACCATCCACCAGAAACACCAAAAAGTAAAAGTAGACCCCAAAAAATGCATCATGTGCTTTTGCTGCCAGGAGCTGTGTGAATACAAGGCGATAAGACTCAAAGCAAGTGTCATCGCGAAATTGATTGGCGTTGGGCAGTAGCTCAAAAAGCAAGGATGCCATCCTCGCTTTTTTCATATCGCACATGTTATAATCTGAAAACTAAGGAGCTGTATCATGCCTACTTGGAGAGGAATAATTGAAGAATACCGCGAGTTTTTACCTGTAACAGATAAAACTCCGATCGTAACCTTCGGAGAAGGGAACACTCCTCTTATCTTTGCAAAAAACTTGAGCAAAGAAACAGAATGTGAAGTTTATCTTAAATTTGAAGGCGCAAACCCTACGGGTTCTTTTAAGGACCGCGGAATGTGCATGGCAATTACCAAAACAGTGGAAAAAGGGTTCAAAGCTGTAATTTGCGCATCCACTGGAAACACCTCCGCTTCTGCTGCAGCATATGCTGCACGAGCAGGACTAGATTGCATTGTTATCATTCCAAAGGGAAAGATTGCTCTTGGAAAACTCTCCCAAGCAATAATGCACGGTGCAAAAGTGTTTGAAGTTGACGGAAATTTTGATCAAGCATTGGAATTAGTTGTAAAGATGGGAGAAAAATACCCAATTGATATAGTTAATTCCATTAATCCTTTTAGGATCGAAGGACAAAAAACTGGTGCGTTTGAAATTGTAAACCAATTAAACGGAAGAGTACCGGACTATCACTTCATTCCAGTAGGAAATGCGGGCAACATTACTGCTTATTGGAAGGGCTACAAAGAATATAAAGACAAAGGGAAAATTAAATCGTTGCCAAAGATGATGGGGTTTCAGGCAGCAGGATCTGCTCCAATAGTACTCGGCCATCCGATTGAGAAGCCGGAAACAATTGCAACTGCAATCCGCATTGGCAACCCTGCTTCCTGGAAACAAGCAGAAGCAGCTCGGGACGAGTCCTGCGGGACCATTGATATGGTCACAGATGATGAAATCTTAGAGTCATACCGTTACTTGCCAAGCAAAGAAGGAATCTTTTGCGAACCAGCTTCTGCAGCATCAGTAGCAGGACTCAAAAAAACATTCAAAGCTGGTAAATTGAAAAAAGGATCCCTAGTTATCTGCATCCTAACTGGTCATGGGCTTAAAGATCCTGACTGCGCAATCAATCAAGGTGCTAAAACCTATAAAGTGCCCTGCAAAGTAGAAGCAATTGTTAAAGAATTGGGATATTAAAACTCTAAGCACTAAATCCTAAACACTAAACAAATTCAAATATTAAATTAAAAAATCCTAAACTTTTTTGAATTTAGAATTTTAATATTGTTTAGAATTTAGAGTTTCGGATTTAGAATTTACAAAAAAATCATGCGAGACAAAAACCTGACTGATATTATCATAGTTTCCAATAGCCCGGGAGAACTTTCGGCGCTTGTAAAACCATTAGCCTACGAAATCAAAGAACGCTATCCGGATATCCGGCTGACTTTGATCATTACCCCCTGCCAGTACCAAAGCGGCAGAGAAAAAGAATTCGCCCAGACCTTAAAGCTGGATCAGATCTTAACTCCAAAAGATTATAAGAATTTTGTTTTAAGAGGAAAACTTCCTCCCGGAATTACTTTTGGCAAGACAGGAAAGGTATTGTTCGTTGGCGGAGACCTTGCACATGCGGCAATTATCGCGAAAAGACTAAGATATAGAGCCTATGCATACTTAGGAGAATATCTGGCTTGGCCAAATGCCTATGAAAAATTCTTTGTAGCAGATAAAGCTGCCTTAGAAAAGTTTTCAAAAAACAGGGCTGCAGCAGGCAAGCTGGTACTAGCAGGAAACCTGATGGTTGACTCTGCAAAATACATTGAATGCGCAGATGATCTGCCGGTAAATCCAGACCAACCGGTTATCTCTTTTTTGCCGGGGAGCCGCTCTTTCCAAATTGATTACCTGATTCCCTATTACCTAAAGATTTTTAAACACCTCTTTGAGCAAAAACCTGAAGCACAGGTTGTTCTTTCGCTCTCCCCTTTTATTACTCTGGAACAAATCGAAAAAGCTGCGCATAATGCCATACATATAAATACTACTGAAAAGTATCCTTATTTTGAATATTTGGACCGGACCATCTACATTACGCAAAAATATTACAAGAACACGGACCTGGCAGTTACTATCCCCGGAACGAATACCGCTCAACTGGCACTCATTGGCATTCCAATGTTGGTTATTTTCCCCTTGGATAAACCAGAAGTGATCCCTCTGGAAGGGATCGGACAGTTATTCAGCAAAATTCCGGTTTTGGGCAAGTTTTTTATGCGGTGGGTAGCTCGTATTGCTCAAACAAAAATAAAATACTGGTCGCTACCCAATATCAAAACTGAAAGTTTATTGATTCCAGAAATGGTTGGGGATATCTCTCCTGAACAAGTGGCAGAGCAGATATTACTATTGCTTGCTGATAAAGAAAAACTAGCGGAGATGAAAAGTCTGCTTCCAACATCTTTAGGTTCAGCCGGTGCAGCAAAAAAGATTGTAAACGAAGTTATTTCCCGTTAAAAAGCGTGGTTTGTTCTTCCAGCCGGTCACCGCAAGCTTTAACAAAATCCCTGAAAAGAGGATGAGGATTTGTGGGGCGGGATTTAAACTCCGGATGAAACTGTGTTGCTAAAAACCACGGATGGTCTTTGATCTCTATAACTTCCACAAGATCCGCATCCTGGTAAATCCCGCTAAAAACGAGCCCTGCTTTACCCAATTCATCCCTGTAATCATTATTAACTTCAAAGCGATGGCGGTGGCGTTCAAAAACCAGGTCTTCCTGGTAAGCATTGTGAAGAAGGGTTCCCTTTTTTACCTTGCAAGGATACGCACCCAACCGCATGGTCCCACCTTTATCTTTGATCCCTCTCTGCTGAAGCATTAAGTCTATGACCGGATGTTTGGTCACTTCGTCAAATTCCGTGCTGTGCGCACCTTTTAACTTGCAGACATTGCGAGCAAACTCAATGACCGCACACTGAAGGCCTAAACATAGCCCTAAGAAAGGAATTTTTCTCTCTCTGGCATAACGAATTGCCTCAATTTTACCCTCCACCCCCCTGATCCCAAACCCTCCTGGAACAACAATCCCATGCACATCCCTAAAAATAGGCTCAAGATCTTTCTGCTGTTCCAGCATTTCCGCATTTACCCACTTAATATCAATGCCAATATGATTGGCAATCCCTCCATGTTTTAAAGATTCCACAATACTGATATATGCATCTCCTAACTCCGTATATTTGCCCACAATCGCAATTTTTACTCTGCGCGTAGGATTTTTAATTGCATCCAAAATGTGCAGCCAATTGTCCATGGTCCCTCTTTTGGCATG
Organism: Candidatus Saganbacteria bacterium; assembly: GCA_026387795.1. Lineage (GTDB taxonomy): Bacteria > Margulisbacteria > WOR-1 > JAPLLA01 > JAPLLA01 > JAPLLA01. The sequence goes on from JAPLLA010000056.1 coordinate 55,581, forward strand.
CAGCTCCAAATACTTAATAACGATATCGTCTAAACCCTCTTTTTCCAAAAGCAGAGGAACCTCATAAATCGAAGGAGCATCAGTAAGCCCTATTACCGCATCTTTATCCGTATCACAGAAAAGCGAAATCTTTTCTTTGAGTTCCGAAGTAAGCGGCTCTTGTGAACGGCAAACAATGACATCGGGATTAATGCCAATGCTTCTTAATTCTTTAACGCTATGCTGTGTAGGTTTGGTCTTAAACTCATGGGTTGTACCCAAGAACGGGACTAAAGTAACATGGATGTGTACGGAGTTCCCAATTCCAAGTTCTTTCCTGAACTGCCTGACTGCTTCTAGAAACGGAAGACCTTCAATATCACCAACCGTACCGCCGATTTCGCAAATAACCACATCAAAATGCTGGTTGCGCGTTACATTGTAGATACGCTCTTTGATCTCATTGGTAATATGCGGAATAACCTGGACCGTACCACCCAGATAATCCCCCCTTCTTTCTTTGGTAATTACCGACCAATAAACCATGCCGGTAGTAATGTTGTTCTCTTTAGCAAGGTTTACATCAATAAACCTTTCGTAATGTCCCAAATCCAAATCTGTTTCCGCACCGTCTTCCGTAACAAATACTTCACCGTGCTGGTAGGGATTCATGGTCCCCGGATCCACATTGATGTATGGATCGAGTTTTTGGATGGTAACTGTAATCCCCCGGTTTTTAAGCAAACGCCCCAGAGAAGCGGCTGTAATCCCTTTGCCCAAGGAAGAAACAACCCCTCCGGTTACAAATATGTATTTAGGTTTATTGCTTGACTGCACTTTTTATCCTCCAACAATATCGGAATCGATCGGACGATCTATCTTGGTAATTTTTAAACGCGTAATGCGCCTCCGGTGGATGCGCTCTACACTAATCACCACGTTATCATATTTAATGGTATCTCCTACTGCCGGAACTTTGCCCAGCTGCTCTAAAACAAAACCCGCAACTGTATCGTGCCCTTTTTCCGGAAGCGCTGTTTTTAAAGAATCATTAACGTCTGCCACATTCATTTTAGCGTCGATCAAAGCGCTCTTTTCGTTAAGCACATCCACACTCTTATATTCTCGTTCAAACTCGTCGTGGATTTCACCTACGATCTCCTCAATTAAATCTTCCAGGGTAACCAGTCCAGCCGTGGTACCGTATTCATCTACCACAATCGCAATATGGGCTCGGGCCGCTTGCATTTGGTGGAGCAGTTCATCTACTTTTTTGGATTCCGGAATAAACAAAACCGGATGCATCACATCCTTGACTTCCTTGTTCCTTAACTGGGACCTGAGCAAATCCTTGCCATAGATCACCCCAACAATATTATCAATATTCCCATCGTAAACAGGGATCCTTGAATGCCCTCCATCTACAATCAACTTCACCGTGTCATCGAGGTCATTGTTTAATTCCACACACTGCATATCCGGGCTGGGAGTCATTACCTCGCGCACTGTGGTCTTCCCAAACTCAAAAATAGAAGAGATCATTTTCCGCTCTTCTTCTTCTATCACTCCCTCTTTTTCTCCCATTGAAAGGATCATTTTAATCTCTTCCGTAGTTAGAATCGGCCCTTTTGCCTGGAATCCCCCAAAAACAAAAATGATCGGTTTTGCCACCAGCATTAAGACAAAAGCAATCGGGCTTAAAACAAGTTCCAAAAACAAAACCGGATAAACCACCACCGGAGCAATTTTCTCCGCATGCCTAATTGCTATGGTTTTGGGAGAAATCTCGCCAAACACCAAAATCAAAAAGGTCATGACACAAGTAACCACCCCAATTGCAAAATTAATCCCATCCGGACCAACCCCTTGAAAAAACTTAAAAGCCAGGGAAGCGGCAAAAACCGAAGCAAAAATATTCACGATGGTATTGCAGATAAGCACTGTAGCTAGCATTCTGCTTGGGTCGTCTTTAAAAACCTGTAAAACCTTGGCACCGGGAACGTTTTGTTCCAACAGTTTTTTAACTTTAATTCTGGAGACGGCAGTGATAGCGGTTTCTGAAGCGGAAAAGAAAGCAGAAAGTAAAAGTAAGACTATTAATAAAACAATATCAAACCCAAGGTTCTCCATTTAACCTCCCACAACCTTATGCAAAAGCCCCCAAAGACGCGGCCCAAAAATCAAAAACCCGATGATTATAGCACAAAGACTAGATAAAAGCACCGAAGCCGCAGCCACGTCCTTGGAGACCATGGCCCGGGCTTTTTTGGTAATTACAGCAAGGTTTACCGCCTCTTCTACCGCGGTATTCATGGTTTCAGTTACTATTACAAAAAAGATCGACAAAAACAGGGCCATAAACTCTACAAGCGTAATTTCCAAAAGCATTCCCAATAAAAGTGCGGCCAGAGCAATAAGGATATGGATACGAAAATTTCTCTGGGTTCTCCACAGGTAACGGATCCCGGTCTGGGCATAACGCATGCTGGTAATAAATTTTCTTGGCATTAGTTCCCTCCTAAGCTTTCCAGATACTTTTCCTGCTTGGCAAACATCTGCCTACCATGGTCGTATCCCAATAAATGCAAAACTCCGTGTACAAGCAAACGAAAAAGCTCTTGTTTTAAAGTATACCCGTATTTTACCGCATTTTGGGATGCTTGTTTTCTGGAAATCAAGACATCCCCCAAAATCCCCTCTTCCCCCATGGAAAAAGATAAAACATCCGTAGTCTTATCTTTGCCGCGATACCTATTATTGAGCCCTTTCATCCTTCGGTCACAAACAAAAGTGACTTCTACAGTCCAGCCCTTCTTTTTTTCTTTAGAAAGAACCGCGTCAACAGCATGCGTAATCTCTTTTTCTGTTAATCCTTTAATTTTAGAAGGGTCCAAGTTTTTCAGCATCACTACCATTGATCTGGTCCTTTAAGCTTACGCCCAACCCTTTGAATTTTTCGATCAGGTTCTCGTATCCCCTGGCAATGTGGTTCTCTGTATCTATAATTTCCGTTTCCCCTTCTGCCATGAGTGCTGCAATAGCCAGAGCTGCTCCTGCCCTAAGATCCGTGGCCATAACCGGAGCACCGGACAATTCGGGGACCCCATGCAAAATCGCACTCTGCCCTTCCAGCCTAATATTTGCACCCATCCGGTTAAGTTCGTGTACATACATAAAACGGTTTTCAAAAACAGTTTCGGAAATCACGCTGGTCCCTTCTGCACAAGCCAACAAAGCCGCAAATTGCGCCTGCATATCGGTTGGAAAACCGGGAAAAGGAAGGGTCTTAATATCCAAAGGCTTAATCGGCTTTCTCCCTTTAACCCTAATTCCAGATGGCTCAACCTGTACTTCTGATCCTGCTTCTTTTAACTTTTGAATTACTGCTTCCAAATGCTCTACTGCTACTCCTTTTAAAAAAACATCCCCAGAAGTTGCAGCAGCAGCAACCATAAAAGTACCGGCTTCAATCCGGTCCGGAATAATCGGGTAATCAACTGCATGCAAAGTACCAACCCCTTCTATTTCAATGATTTCCGTACCTGCACCTTTGATCTTGGCTCCGGCCGCAATTAAAAAATTAGCCAAATCTATAATCTCGGGCTCTTTGGCCGCATTTTCAATTACAGTAGTACCGGAAGCCAAGGTAGCTGCCATCATCACTGTTTCCGTAGCCCCAACCGAAGGAAAATCAAGATAGACTTTCCCTCCTCGCAGCTTATCCGCTTGGACAATAACAAAACCGTGTTCCATCTTTACTTTGGCACCCAAAGCTTCCAATCCTTTGAGATGCAAATTAACCGGCCGAGAACCTATTGCACAACCACCGGGAAGAGGTATTTTTGCCAAACCATTCCTTACCAGGATCGGGCCGATTACAAAGAAAGAAGCACGCATTTTGGTCACAAGTTCGTAAGGAGCCATGTGCTTTACATTGTTTACCGAAACCTTGACCCGTCCTTTGCCGATATATTCCGCTTTGATGCCTAAGGCACGCAGCATGCGGATGATGGTAATAATATCCAAAAGATGAGGAACATTGGTAAAAGTACATTCGCCTTTTAAAAGAATGGTTGCTGCCAAAATAGGAAGTGCAGCATTTTTGGAACCGGAGATCTGAACTTCCCCTTTTAAGGTAGCTTTGCCTTTAATGTAAATTTTACGCACTGATAAAAGCCTCCGGTTTTTTATTTTCAAAACCAAACCAATATTTAAGAAAAGCAATCATTCGTTTGGATGCACGGCCGTCTCCGTAAGGATTAACCGCCTTGCTCATTTTCTGATATGCGGCCTGGTCGTCCAATAATAAACTTAATTCCTTGAAGACCCTTACTTCTTTTGTCCCCACCAGTTTTACTGTTCCTGCTTTTACAGCTTCCGGCCTTTCGGTATTATCACGCACAACCAGGACAGGCTTACCAAGCGAAGGTGCTTCTTCCTGAACCCCGCCGGAGTCAGTAAGAATTAAATATGCGTGCTTCATTAAATGAACAAAAGGGACATAATCCATGGGCTCCACTAATTTCACATTGCGGATATCTCCAAGCTCCGCAAAAACCACTTCCCTGACTTTTGGGTTTTTATGCACGGGCAGGACAATTTGAATATCGTGCGGACGTTCTAAAGCTACTCTTCTAAGCGCCTTACAAACATTTTGCATCGGTTCCCCAAAACTCTCCCTCCTATGCGTAGTAACCACAATCAATTTTTTCCCTTTAGGAACTAGATCCTTATTTTTTCCTTCAAAAATAAATTTGCGGCTTGCCACCTCCAAGAAAGCATCTATAACAGTATTACCGGTCAGAAAAATTGTCTCTTTGGTAATCCCTTCTTTAGCCAAAAGATTAAAGGCCCATGCTGTAGGAGGAAAATGAATTTCCGCTACTTGGGAGATTAAACGACGGTTCATTTCTTCGGGAAAAGGATTGTATTTGTTGTGCGTACGCAGCCCTGCTTCCACATGCGCCACAGGGATCCTAAGGTAAAAAGCGGCTAAAGCAATAATAAAAGCAGTCGAGGTGTCTCCCTGCACCAAAACCAAATCCGGCCGCTCTTTTACCAGTACCTTATCGATGCTGTTCAAGCACCTTTCCGCAATACCGCTTAAAGTCTGGTTGGGCCGCATGATCTTTAAGTCGTAATCTGCCTTGATTTTAAAAGCCAGGAGCACTTGATCAAGCATTTCGCGGTGCTGGCCGGTTAAAACCACTTTGGTTTCAAAACAGTCTTTTGCACCAAGCGCTTCTTCTATAACCGGTGCCATTTTAATCGCTTCCGGCCGCGTTCCAAACGCAAACATCAGTTTTTTTCTTTTTGCTTTCATCCTATCCCTTTCTCACAAATGTAATTACAATCGCCAGCATACTTAAAAACATGCATGCCAGATAAATAAGCAGCACCGTTTCTCTTTGCGTAAAACCAGAGTCTACCAGCAAATGATGGATATGGCCACGGTCTGCGCTAAAAATATGTTTGCCTGCTTTGGCTCGTCTAACAATAGCCAATAATGTATCGAAAATCGGAACTGCCAAGATTAATACCGGCAAAATCAAGGCAATAACCAAAGTGCTTTTTAGCACACCCATAATCGAAGTGCCTGCAAGCATAAAGCCCAAAAATAGGCTGCCGGAATCACCCAAAAATATCGAGGCAGGAAAAAAATTGTATCTTAAAAACCCTAAGGTTGCACCTGCCAAAGCAATCAAAAGAAAGGCTGCTTCAATTTGATGCACCGCAACTGCTGCTACTAAAAAGAGGGTCAAAGCAGAAATAGTGACCACCCCACCCGCCAACCCATCCAACCCATCGATCAAGTTAATCGCATTGGTTAAACCTACTAACCATAAGACAGTAAGGGGAATACCCCAGAAATATAAAGGGAGGGTCCAATTAAAAGGAGTAGAAATAAAAGTGATCCCCACCCCAAAATAAATCACCACCAAAGCAGCCAGGGTCTGGAACAGCAATTTTGTAATCGGCCGCACTCTTTTTATATCGTCTACCATACCCAAAACCAAAATGATCGCTCCACCCAAAACCATACCGATTAAAAGATGTATATTTAAGTATTTAACCCCACCCCTTAAAATGAGTCCCACAAACAACGCACTTAAAAAACCGACAAAAATAGCCAAACCACCCAACCGAGGAATACTCCCTGTATGCATCCTGCGCCCCCCGGGATGGTCTACTGCACCCCACTTATAAGCCAGGTTGCGAACTACCGGGATCAAAAAGTAGGTCACAATCAGCGCTGTAAAGAACACCAGGAGATAAATAAGCATGCTGGGTTTATATTTTACCAGAGTAATCAAACTTGTTCAATTTATGGTTTTATGTAATAATATTTTTTACTTATGGCTGAAAACTCCATTGAGACAATACGCCTGATAGAAGAGAAAGCAAAAGCAATCATTGAAAAAGCAAAGGAAGAGACCAGCTCACGCCTTATGCTTAGCCATGAAAAAGAACTCGAATCCATACAGGACCTGGAAATCTCCCTGCAACAAGAAACTGCCGAACACCTTGCCAGAGTAGAGGCCAAAACAAAAGAAGAAGCAACACAACTAGAAGAAAGCAACAAAAAAGCCATTGCTGCCCTGGCACAAAAAACCATTCCCAACCTTGCCAAAGTAAAAGCGGAGATCCAAAAATGGCTGTCCTAGAAATGGAAAAAATCCATATCCTTGCAAGTATTGCTTACCAAGAAACAATCGTAGAAGAGCTAAAAAGAGCCGAGATACTGGACCTCTCTCCTATCAACAAAAACAAAGAACAAGCAAATAACCTTGGAGAGATCAGCCGCTATGAGCTGAAACTTTCAGAAATCAAGGCTGTAATCATGTTTTTATCTGCCCTGAATCCAAAAAAGAAGGATTTTATCGAAAGCTTTATTCCGGAAAGAGAAGAAGTTAAAGAAACTGATTTCAGAGAAGTTTGCCGGACCTTTAACTATCAAGAAACAATAGAAAAATGCGAAAAGCTGGAAGCAAAACTAAATGAGCTAAAAACAAAAAGGAATGAAATCCAAGTTGAACACGAAAAGCTCCTACCCTGGCAATCACTAAACGCTCCGCTTGAGCTTTTAACCCGCACAGAAAAAACCTGTTTGATAACCGGAAAAATAAAAACCAAGCAATTGGACGCTTTTGTAGAAAAGATACACAAGTTTACCAGCGCCATAGAGACTGCTGTCGTCAACAAAACCAAAGAAGAGACTTTTTTAATTGTGATCTGCCTGGAATCCGAAAGCACAACAATCCTTGATTTTCTTTCAAAATCTGATTTCACGGTTATTGCTCTGCCTGCTTCTACACTAACCCCACAAGAAGAAATCCAACACCTAAAAGCCTCACTCAAAGAAACCGAAAAGGAGCTGCATTTAACACACAAAGAAGCGGCCGAACTTTCAAAACAACTCCTACCCCTCAAACTTACCTATGACTCCCTATTAGGGCAAAAACATGCCTTAGAAACCAAACAAAAACTACTGCAAACTGATTATGCTTTTATTTTAGAGGGATGGACCAGTAAAGCTGATCTCCCCAAAATCAAAGAGATCCTCTCCCGGATCACCAAAGAATCCGAACTTTTCATATTAAAACCGGCTCCCGGAGAAACGATTCCCATTGCCATAAAAAACCCGGGGTTGGTTTCACCTTTTGAACTGATCACAAAAATTTACGCTTTGCCAAAACCGCATGAGTTTGACCCAACCATACTGCTCTCATTCTTTTTTATTCTATTTTTTGGGATCTGCTTAGGAGACTTTATTTACGGGATTGTATTATCACTCGTCTCCGCATATTTTTTAAAAAGATACCGCCTTCCGCAAGGAGGGAAAAACCTTTTTGAACTCCTTTTCATGGGTGGGATCGTAGCTGCTGTTGCAGGAGTTTTAACCGGTTCTTATTTAGGATTTGCGCCATCCGCTTTTCCTGCCATCGGTCCTTTAAAAAACATGATTGCATCCCTGCAAATCATTGACCCAGTCAAAGACCCTGTAACCATGCTGATCTTTTCGCTGGCCCTAGGGGTTATCCAAATCTTTTTTGGAAAATTCATCTCTTTAGCGGGTAAAATTAAAAACGGGGATCTCTCTTCTGCTATTTTAGATGATTTTTTCTGGATATTTTTCCTAGGCTCTTTAGTAGGGCTGATCGTTTCGTTTGCCCTCTCTTTGGGAACCGTTAGAATAGCTTCTTACTTCAGTATTATTGGCGCAGTAGCATTAATCATTTCTCAAGGAAGGCATGAGAAGACCATCTTAAAAAAGATCCTTATCGGCGTACTTAGTTTATATACCACGTCCAGTTATCTAGGGGACACCCTCTCCTATTCACGGCTTTTAGCACTCGGCATGTCTACCACCATTATTGGAACAGTCATCAATATTTTGGCAGCCATGACTCAAACTGTACCAGTAATTGGGATTGTATTGATGTTACTGATCATGATCATAGGACACGCTTTTAATTTAATCATTGGGGTACTCGGAGCTTTTGTACACTCAGCAAGACTGCAGCTAGTGGAATTCTTCGGCAAATTCTATGAAGGAGGTGGAAGGGAATTCAGGCCTTTTAAACGCGTCGCCGAATATACAATATTAAAATAAATCCAAAATCCCAATAACAAAATCCAAACGATGAAATATTTATTATAAATTATACTTTGTTGGGATTTATGATTTTGGATTTGGGATTTAAAAAGGGGGCATAAAATGGAATTAGGAATTGCGTTAGCTTTGGCGGGTGTAGCAGTGGCAGTGCTTTTTGCAGGGATTGGTTCAGCTTGGGGGATTGCTATTGCGGGAGAAGCTGCGGGAGGGGTTTTAACGGAAGACCCGGAAAAATTCGGAAGGTTACTAGTTATGATGGCGCTTCCGGGCACACAAGGCTTCTACGGGTTTCTGGGCGGTTTTTATATTATGATGAAAATTAACTTTCTAGGCGGGGCAATCCCGATTTCCCCAACTACCGGGTTAGCATTTCTATTTGCAGCACTGCCAGTGGGCTTAGTGGGTTTCATGTCTGCTATTTATCAAGGCAAAGCCTCTGCCGCAGGGATTTATCTTATTGCAAAAAAACCGGAAGAGCTTGGTAAAGCAATCATTATTCCTGCCATGGTTGAAACCTATGCGGTTCTTGGGCTTCTTGCCAGCATTTTAATGATCAGTGGCATAAAGGTCTAAGTATGTCTATTAAAGAAATTGAAAATAGAATCGTAGAAGAAGCGGAAAAAGAAGCAGCCGGGATCAGGTCTGCTGGAGAAAAAGAGATCCAGGCGCTTTTAAAAGCCTATGCCTCCAAAAAAGAGACGTTAAGGCAAAAAACAAAAAACGATAGAGAAAAAAGAACCGAAGAGATCCAAAGGTCACACCTGGTACCTGCCAGGCTGGGAGCTAAAAAGGAGCTCTTGGAAGCAAAACAAAAGCTCCTTGGCCAAATCTATGCTGAAATACAGAAAGAAAAAAAACTCTCCCAAGCAGAAGCACATCAACTAAGAGAAGCGACCGAAGTCAAAGCAGTGCAGATTATGTTCGGCAAGGAATAAACCGTGAACGATTATTATTACGCTATCGGAAGAATAAGAACCTTAGAATCCAGGCTGTTAACGGATGTGCAAATAGCCAGGCTGGCCACTGCAACTGATTTAGAAGCTTGTTTTGGGATCCTTTCGGAAACCAGCTACAACGAAAACCTGGCCAAGCTCACGTCGAAAAACCCAGAAGAACTTTTTAGCTTGGAGATGGTCAACTTAAAAGATTTGCTGC
>JAPLLA010000056.1:65375-67597 GCA_026387795.1 Candidatus Saganbacteria bacterium
AAGATTTGCTGCTAAAACTTTCTTTTAACAATCCTTTCATTGTTTCCCTGCTTAAAAAGTTCGATTATGCAAACAGCAAGCTCCTGCTTAGAAGCTCTTTAGCAGGCAAAAACGAAAATTTCCAAGCTGCAGAATCAATGCTCGATCAAGCCTACTACCTAGAGCTAAAAGAGAGCGCAACCAAGACAGCCTCAAAGCTGATCAAACAATTCATCGCAGCTACGATTGATCTTGCCAATCTAAAAAACACATTAAGGTTGGCTCTCACAACCAAAGACAAAAAAACATTAAAAGAGAGCATTATTAAAGGCGGGATGATTAGCAGGGAACTTTGGTTGGACCTTTTTTACAAACAACCGCAAGAAATCCAAACCCGCTTAAGGTTTTCACTCTATTTCCCTTATCTTAATGAAGGGATAGAAAGCTTGATTAAAACCGGGAGCCTGGTAAAACTGGAAAAACTGGCGGACGATTTTCTGGTTAACCAATTCCACCGCGCAAAATATCTGGGATCCGGGTTGGAACCATTGGTTGGATTTTTTTTAGCAAAGGAAGTGGAAATTAAAACCCTACGTTTTATCTTGACCTGCAAAAAACAAAAGGTGAATGCAGAAAAGATAAAAGAAAGAATCAGGATCAATTACTAATATGCATAAAATAAAACTTATCGGGCCAAAAGATTTAATTCAATATTTGTCTCTGCTGGGGATAGAAACCTATCCCGCACAAACAACAGAAGAAGCAAAAAACGCGCTGGAACAAGCAACCAAGCACCACACTGCTTTGGTTTTTATTACAGAGAAACTCGCGCAACCTCTAATTGAAGAGATTGAAACCCTGAATCAAAAACCCGAAACCAATATTGTATTAATCCCCGACCATACCGGAAGCACGGGGCTTTTGTCAGGCAGAATCCATAATTTAGTCAGAAATTCCATTGGAGCAGAAGTAATTATTAGAAAGTAACTAAGGAGGAAAGTATGGGAGAAGGAAAAATAATTAAAGTAGCAGGGCCGCTGGTTGTAGCCAAAGGTATACCCGAAGCACGCATGGCAGACGTAGTAAAAGTAGGAGAAAAAGGCTTAATCGGTGAAATTATTGAGCTCAAAGGGGACCAAGCTTCTATCCAGGTTTATGAAGAAACTGCAGGGATTGGGGTTGGGGACCCGGTAATCTCAACCGGGATGCCTCTTTGCGTAGAACTGGGCCCGGGACTCATCAGTGCTATTTACGACGGGATCCAAAGACCGCTGCCAGAAATCATGGCCAAGTGCGGTAACTTTATTGAAAGAGGCGTAGCAGTCAATGCTTTGGACAGGAACAAAAAATGGGAATTTAAAGCAAAAGTAAAAAAAGGTGACGTGGTAGAAAGCGGCGACATTTTAGGAACCGTGCAAGAAACCCCTATCCTTGAGCACAGGATCATGGTCCCAACCGGAATTTCCGGCAGTTTGGAAGAGATAAAGTCCGGATCTTTTAATATTACAGAAACCATTGCAGTGGTGGGAAGGCACAAAATCAGCATGCTGCAAAAATGGCCGGTAAGGCGTCCTCGGCCTTTTGCTGCTAAGCTGCCTGCAAAAGAGCCTCTCATTACTGGACAGAGAATTATTGACACCTTTTTTACTATCGCAAAAGGTGGTACTGCTTGTATCCCTGGACCATTTGGCAGTGGTAAAACCGTAGTGCAGCACCAGTTGGCAAAATGGGCAGACGCAGACCTGATAATTTTTATTGGCTGCGGTGAACGCGGCAATGAAATGACAGATGTATTGATTGAATTCCCGGAGCTTAAAGATCCAAAATCCGGAAGACCTTTGATGGAGCGAACAATTCTTATTGCAAACACTTCAAACATGCCGATTGCAGCACGTGAAGCCTCCGTTTATACCGGAGCTGCAATCGCAGAGTATTTTAGGGACATGGGATACAACGTAGCTCTTTCTGCAGATTCCACATCACGCTGGGCAGAAGCTCTGCGCGAAATGTCCGGAAGGCTGGAAGAAATGCCTGGAGAAGAAGGCTACCCTGCTTATCTGGGATCCAGGTTAGCAGATTTTTATGAGCGGGCTGGTTACGGAATTTGCAAAGGACGCGAAGGAAGATATGGATCTCTTTCTATAATCGGCTCGGTTTCCCCTCCGGGCGGAGACCTTTCTGAACCAGTGGTACAAAACACTTTAAGGGTAGTAAAGGTTTTCTGGGGACTGGATTATGCCTTG
>JAPLLA010000046.1 GCA_026387795.1 Candidatus Saganbacteria bacterium
TTGTTTTGGAAACCGAGGCATTCAGCCTCAGGTTTCCAACTCTTTTCAGCTTTTAATGCTCCGATAACTTTTGCAAATTGTGATGCTCCGCCGTCCAAAAGATCGTCCCTTGTTACAGAAGTTACTACTACATATTTTAAGTTTAGTTTTTCTGCTGCTTGTGCAATCCGCACGGCTTCGGTTTCATCTACTGGTTTTGGGATGCCATTTTTAACAGCGCAAAACCCGCAGTTGCGAGTGCAAATGTCTCCTAAAATCATGAAAGTGAGGGTGTTACAGCTATAACATTCGCCAAGGTTTGGACAGTGTGCAGATTCGCAGACTGTGTGGATATCAGAATCGCCAAGCAACTCCCGTATCTTTTTGAGATTTTCTTGTTTTGGGGTTCTTTTGATTAACCAAACAGGGAGTTTGGACATGGGGTAAACATAGCAAAAAAAAGAGATAAATAAAAGTTAAAAAAGAGTCGGTTTTAGCCCTTCCCCCTAAGCGAACTTTTGGTTGACAACTTTTATTTTATTTGCAATAATAAAGTTGTAAACTTATTTATGGGGAAGGTTAATTCAATATGGATATAAGAAAAGAAATAATCGAACGCCTTAATAAAAACGGCAAAGTGAAGGCCGCAGAAATAGTTTGCGCTTCGGGATTGTCCCGCACGTATGTCAACCGTATTTTCCAAAGACTTGAAGATGAAGGGATCCTGGTTTTAGTTGGCAAGGCCAATAAAGCACATTATGTTAAAGCGGAAAAACAGGAAATGCTGAAGGCTCAAAAAAAAGAACTGAAAATACGCCGCCTCTTGAAAAACCAGAGCCTTTCTGAAGACCTGATTCTTGATGAGATAAAACAGCAATCCGGGATTTTTATTGGCTTGCGCGAAAATGTAGAAAGAATAATTAGCTATGCTTTTACCGAAATGCTCAATAACGCAATTGAACATTCTAAATCGCCAGTTATAACCGTAATGATGCAAAAAGACGAAAGAACAGTTTTTTTTGATGTTATAGACAGGGGGGTTGGAATTTTCCGGCATATTGTGCAAAAGAAGCATCTTAAAAATGAATTAGAAGCCATCCAAGATCTTTTGAAAGGGAAACAGACTACGGCTCCCCGCCGGCACAGCGGAGAAGGGATTTTCTTTACTTCTAAAGTTGCGGACCTTCTTACTCTTCAAAGCGGCAATAAGAAACTAGTGTTTAACAACTTTTTGGAAGATGTTTTTATAAGGGATTGCAAGACAATTAGCGGGACCAAAGTGACTTTTGCGGTTTCTTTAAGATCAACGAGGGAACTGAGAAAGGTTTTTGAGAGTTATTCGGATGATTTTTTTGGTTTTAGCAAAACCAGGGTGATTGTCAAACTCTTTAAAATGGGCACGGAATATATTTCTAGGTCTCAAGCCCGCAGGATAGTAAGCGGATTGGATAAGTTTAAAACCGTGGTTCTTGATTTTAAAGGAGTGGAAACAGTAGGCCAGGGTTTTGCGGATGAAATTTTCAGGGTTTGGCATTCACACTATCCGGGAATCAAAATTATTACGCGGGACATGAATGAAAACGTGGCTTTTATGGTCAAGCGTTCGACTGTCTAGCTCCAAATCCCTTTTGTTGTTAAATCATACTTTTCCAGCCACGGAGAGACAAATTGCATTAGTAATGGTCCAATGACAGTTAGTACCACAATATTTCCTACACTCCAGCTAAACCAGGCAGGTGCAATTAAATCCACAGTAATGCTTTTGGTTAAATATAAAATCATTACTCCTACAAACCCGCCCACAATTGAAGGGATCACAACCGCAAAAGAGAGAAAAAACGCCCAGTTGCTGACCCAATTCTTGTTATTCAAGATTCCTTTCCCTGAAGGGTTAATATCCATTAGCCTGGCCAAGGTCCTGTACATTATAAATGGGATGACCACTTCTACTACATCTGCCAAACCCAAAAGAAGAGAGGTGTTTAAAGGCAATCCGCTCAAAATTCCTGCTCCAAAAACCCCGGCAATATATGCGGCCAAAATTCCCCACCCCCCAAACCAGAGTGTAAAAGCCATTAAAAAAGCAATGGAAAAATATAAAGACGAGACCCCTTTTATCCCCAAGAAAGTTGCATCCAACACCCCGTACCAGGATAAGATTATTCCTAAAATAATGGCAGAGAGGTAAATGATCAGGTTTTTTGGTTCCAAATTTTTAGTTCCCCATTTTAAAGAGTATTCTTCTGTGCTGGTCCTGGGATAGGGGTTCAGGTAGTTGAGGACCGCAAAAATGATGAAAATATAAGCAAGGTTACTTAAAAGCATGAGCAGGGGTATCCCAGAAGGCGGACCAAAAACAGCAATGGATTGTGAAAGCGCAAACCCGGTCCACCCAACCATCATCAGCCCCCAAAAGAAAGAATATTTTTTATCGTTGTCCTTGGAGTACAAATGAGCGCTAATGCAGAGAAAGACAATGGACCAAGCAAAGAATAAATTAAGATAGGACATTTATGAGCCTCCTTATTGTTGGAAACCTGAGGCTGAATGCCTCGGTTTCCAAATGATTTCCCCGAGATAACCGAGATAAATTGGAAACCGCGACATTTAGTCGCAGGTTTTCAATTTATCCCCTTATTTGTTAACTATATGGATCGATTTTTTGTTTACTGCTTCTACTGCTTCTACAAACGCTTCTGCAAGTGTAGGGTGGGCATGGATGGTTTCTTCTATATCTCCCAACTTTACTCCTAGATTATAAGCAAGGGTCCCTTCTGCAATCAAGTCTGCTGCATGAGGTCCTACAATATGGATGCCAAGTATTTGGTCCTTTTGGTTTGAGATGATTTTAATAAAACCTTCGGTCTGGGAGATGGCTTGGGCTTTGCCCGAAGCCTGGAACGGGAATTTTCCGATTTTGATGTTTTCTTTGCCAAATTTTTTGATCGCTTCTTTTTCCGTAATCCCAACAGAGGCAATTTCAGGTGAAGAGTGGATGGCCATGGGAATAGCTTTGTAATCAATCTCTTTATCTTGCCCCATGGCACACTCTGCGGCTATTTTTCCTTGGGCCATGGCTACGTGTGCTACCATTTTTACTCCTGTAATATCTCCTACAGCGTAAATGCCCGGCAGATTGGTCTGCATTTTCCGGTTTGTGGCCACCATCCCTTTATCCAGTTTAATCCCAACCTCTGCTAAGCCCTCGTTATTAAAACTTCTGCCAATGGTTAAGAGTGCTTTTTCTTTTGTAATACTGGTCCCGTCTTCTAAAAGCACTTCTACTTGACCGTTTTTTAAATTTGCTTCTTTTACTTTCGAACCGGGTAGAACTTCGATTCCTCTTTTTTTGAACAGATAGGCGATTAGCTTGCTGGTTTCTTCGTCTTCTGCAGGCAGCAAGCTTGGCATCATTTCTATTACCGTAATATCTACGCCCGCGTCTTTGAACAATGAGGCAAACTCTATTCCCATTACCCCTCCGCCAATGACGAGCATGCTTTGCGGCAGGGATTTTAGGTTTAGCGCGTCTGTGGAATCAAGGATATTTTGATGATCTATTACAAAAGGAGGAACAGTTGCTGCTTCGGACCCTGTGGCAATTATAATATTATGTGCAGAGATCCTTTTGATCTCTCCGTTTTGGGATGTGACCTCAACCACTTCGGGTTCGATGATCCTTGCTGTTCCTTGTATTATTTCAATTTTATTTTGCTTGATGACAAAATCTATCCCTTTGACCAGTTTTTCTACTGTTTTTTCTTTGTAAGCCTGGACTTTTTCCCAGTTTAATTTTATCTCTTGTGCTTCAATGCCGAGCTTGTCTGCGGTTTTTAGTTTGGAAAAAAGTTCCAGGCAGTAAAGTAGGGCTTTGGTAGGTATGCAGCCGCGGTTTAGGCAGGTGCCACCGATCCGGTCTTTTTCGATTAAGGCTACTTTTGCTCCGAGCTGGCTAGCTCTGATAGCTGCGGTATACCCGCCTGGCCCTGCGCCTATAACGATAATGTCAAAATCTGCCATGTTGCTAATAGTTTATCATATATTAAATTAAACTCTAAATCCGAAATTCTAAACTCTAAATAATATCAAATGATCAAAGCTCTAAAGTTTTAAACATTTGAATTTTGATATTGGGATTTGTTTAGGATTTAGAAATTAGGATTTCGAATTTTACTTCTGGTAGTTTTCTTCGTAGTATGGCCGAACGCGGAAATTGACCCCTAGGTCTGTAGCAATTTGACGGCAGGCATCTTTGTCTACGTTTGGCAGATCAACCACAGTAGCAGTTACTTCGGGTATCTGTTTTTTTGCTTCTTTTATAAACTCAATAATTGCAGGGTATGCTTTTTGGCTTAAACGAGGGTTGCAGATTGCCTCATAACTGGCTGCATCCGGAGCGTTTAAGCTTACAGAGATGGAATTGATCAGCCCTTTTAGCTCAGGAAGGATGTTTTTCTTCCAAAAAAGGTTGGCATGGCCGTTGGTATCAATCCGGATACTAATGTCCGGATGTTTGCTCTTGAGAGTTTTTGAAACTTCAATTACAGTATCCAAACGAAGAAGAGGTTCACCATAGCCGCAAAATACGACTTCTTGATACTTGGAAGGATCTCCGATTGCATCCAATATCTCTTGTGTAGAGGGTTCCTTTTCCAGCCATAGCGGGCTTTCATTATTAAATTGCCGCTTTTTATACCGGATGCAGAAATTGCACTCGTTTGTACAGCGGTTTGTAATATTTAAGTATAAAGATTTGCCGATTTGGTAAGCAATGGAATTCATAAATATGGTATTTCTAGGAAAGGATGGAATTGACCCATTTGAAAAATCTTTCTGCGTGCAAGATTATTTCTGCGGCTTCATTTTTGCCGAATTTTTTCCCTTCATATTCCACGAGGTTCTTTTTCTTTATTACCCTTAAGAAATGGCTGGCTCCGGTTTTGACATCTTTGAGATCGGAGAGCGATTGCAAAAGAGTTACAGCATCATCGTGATTATGGCTGGTACATCTGATTCCTTTTGACCAGATAGTTAAAGCGTCGTTAGCAGAAATACAGCAGTGTACGGCTTCCAAAGCAGCAGAATTCCAGCGTTCCTCCCTAAAACAATCCATCATGGAATCATAAAATTCCGCAGCTTTAGAAAAATAACCGAGGGATTCATTTTTATTTACGTTTTTATGTAGAATGTTTTTTGCTGCCAATTTTTATTAGCTCCTGGGGGGATTTGCCTGCGATGGGGGCCCCAATCCGTAAGACCCCTAGAAGGAAAGGGTCCCTTTTTCTTAGCCTGGAACGAAAATTATCCAGTGAAAGGACAACGGGAGAGAGCATGTTCCCAAACTGATGTATGAAGTCAAATTCAAGCAGGGATAAGGCATTTTCGATTTCTTTTTTTCTCTTTTTGTTTGAAGCCACAATTAGAATGTCCACGTCAGAAGCAGCCCTTTCTTTCCCCCCGGCCACGCTCCCAAATAATACTACGGAAATGAAAGGGGTTTTTATCCTTTTTGTCAGGGACAGAGCCATAAGTTCAATTAGCCGGTTTTCTCTTTCAAAGAGAGGAGCCAGTAGTTCTTTTACCAATAGATTTTTGTCGTTTATTTTATACAAAACCCCGCTGTTGGTGTTGTTTAACAAGATTACTCCTTGCTGGGCAAGTTCTTTCAGGGCGCGGTGGCAGGTCTTATGGTCCATTTTTATAGCCCGAGCAATTTCCCTGCCCATAGATTCCAGCCGGGTTTTAAGCAAAAACCGCAAGATTTTTACTTTTGATTTTTGAGCAAGCAAGTTTTCGAGTGTATCTTTGAATTTCATCTTAGTCCTTTGGGGTTTTTTATCCCCAAGCGGGGAATTTTGTCCCCATTATACGGTTTAAGGTAATTTTGTCAAGCCGGCTTATAATTGACTCCCCGCTTTAGTTCTTGTAAACTGTTCGCGAGGTTTTAATTATGGATCTACTCGATTTAGACTTATCTGCAGAGGAGAGTATCAAAAAATTTAAGATTACACGACTGGTGGGTTGCAGCATGTATCCTACTTTGCAGGAGAACGATGTGCTTTTTTTGGATACCCCTCCGGTAGAAAACATTCAGGTTGGGGACATGATTGTTTTTAAGGGGCAGGATAAAACTATTTGCCACCGCGTGGTTGGCAAGTTCATGAAAAAGGGGAAGCTCTTTTTCAAGGAAAAAGGGGACAATTGTTTGGGAGGAAGTATAATTTCTGCGGACCTGGTTATTGCCAAGGTCAAAGAATACTACCGCGGCAGGCAGAAAATCCAAGCATCAAACTACTGGCTGGCAAGGTTCAACGTTTTAATGGCTTTTGTCTTCAAAGGGATTGCGTTGGGCAAAAGCCTTAAAAAGAGATTGATTCCAAATGTTAGAATCGGGCGCTTTTTTAAGCCAATTTTTCGGAGTATTGCAAAACTGAATCGTATTGGGAATAGGGCGATTAATTCAAGCAATTTAAAGAAACGCTCCTAAGCCGCTTGACACAAAAACCGTGCCTGGTATACTAATTTCAGTTATTTATTAAAAGTAATAATAAAATGAAATACAGTCAGCTAAGAAAAAAAATACGTTCCCCAATTTTTAGCCGGCAGGATTTGCGCCTTTCGGGAGAGAAGATCTTTCCATACCAGCTTTCCCTTTGGCAGAAGAAGGGGTATCTTTTTAAAATCAGAAACGGTCTTTATGTTTTTGCGGATCAGCTTGCGTGTGTTTTGCCGGAAGAAATTGCGTTCCGCCTTTATTCCCCCAGCTACATTAGTCTTGAGAAGGCTTTATCTGTTTACGGTATAATCCCGGAGATGGTTTATGGCATTACTTCGGTGACCCCTAAAACCACGCGGGAATTTAGAAATAAATTCGGGGATTTTACTTATAGGCACATAAAATCAGACTTATTTTTTGGTTACCGGGAAGACAAAGATAGGAAATGCTTAATGGCGGAACCGGAAAAGGCCTTGCTGGACTATCTTTATTTTAATTTATCAAAAATAGATCCGTGCGAAGCTATAGAAGAATTCAGGTTTAATGTGAAGATAATTAAAAAAGAACTTTCCCGGGCCAAGCTTAAAAAGTATTTGCAATTGTTTAATAACAGAAAAATGAACCAGGCCATAGGGGCAATTTTTAGAGGGAAGTAGCATATGCTTACTTTTGACCAAATTAAAGAATACTTTACGCCGGATTTGGCGCAGTTAAATCCCAAGGGGATGTTGGTGGAATATCTGCAATATGAATGCCTGGATTCAATTTTTAAGCAAAAGGGGTCAGAAAAGCTAAGCTTCATCGGCGGAACTGCCATTCGCTTAATCTATAATTCGCAGCGCTTTTCGGAAGATCTGGATTTTGACAACTTTGGCTTGGATGCTGCGGGACTAGAGCGGTTATTTGACAAGGTATGTAAAGAAATAAAGGTAAAGGGGTTTGAGGTTGAATATCGCTTCCTATCCAGAGGGAAAAACTTTCATTGTTATCTTAAGTTTCCTGCTGTTTTACGGCAATATGGCTTGCCTGCACATCATCAAGAAAAAATTTTGGTTAGCATTGATACTGAGCATAAAACTAGGATCGTTAAGCCGGAAGTTAGGTCCATTAATAAGTTTGGGATATTTTGCAATATTATTGTTAACCCCTTGCCTGTGCTTTTGGCGCAAAAATTGCTGGCGATTTTACTTAGAAAAAGGGAAAAGGGCCGCGATTTTTATGATGTTTCGTTTTTGGGGGGGCTGGCTAAGCCGGATTATTTTTACATTGAACAAGTAACCGGCATGGGAAAAGAAGATTTTAAGGCAAAGCTGTTAAAAAGGTGTTTGCAGTTTAATTATAAAATTTTAGCCAAGGACGTAGCTCCATTTTTGTTTAATGCGGACCAGAAAAAACGGGTATTGGATTTCGAAGGGGTGATCGGGGAAATACTGTCTTAGGCCAATTTTCCGGAGCATTGCAAAGCTGAACCGGTTGGGGAATAGGGCGATTAATCAGAGGGGGTAAAAAAATGAAAAAGATATTGGCGAATAAGGATTTTGTTTATAGGGAAGAAGAGGACGAAGCGCTCATTTTTAATCCAGATAATGGAGGGATAAAGATTTTAAATGCTACAGGGAACTTAATCTGGAAGCTTTGCGATGGCACCAGAGATAAAGAACAAATTATCCGAGAGCTAATGCAAGCTTTTCCGGATGTGAATAAAAAGGTATTAAAACAGGATCTGGACGAATTTTTAGCCAAAGCAAAAAAAACCGCCGTGATTAGTTATGTTTCATAGTTTTGGGTAGTCTTGTCGGACATTAAAGTGGTTTTTACTGGAGAAAACAACTATTGCAAAAGAGGCTAAAGAATAGGGCTAAGAAAAACAGAATGAGCATTGAACAACAAACTGCCGGGCAAAAAGAGATCTCCTTGTCTACTATACATTTGTTTATTACGGAAGAATGCAACCTTTCTTGCCGGCATTGTTTTGTGCAGAAGAAAAAAGGGGGGGGGCAAAAGCAGCAGCTTTCTTATTGGGAGACATTGAAGATCTTGGAACAGGCATTTCAGTGTGGAGTAAAAAGAGTGGTTTTTCTGGGAGGAGAACCGTTTTTGCACCCCTCCTTTTTAAAGATTTTGGGGCACTTGTCTCATCTCCCCGTTTCTATTGGAATTTCCACGAACGGTTTTTTCGTTAATGATCGTATTTTAGCTGTTCTGAAAAAACTCGGGAAAAAAGTTGATGTGGCATTTAGCTTAGACGGGGACACTGCCAAAACTCATGATGCCATGAGAGGGGCGGGTAGTTTTGAGATTACAGTGCGCAATTTAATTGAGATGAAAAAACATCAAGTCAATTGCCAGATTAATACGGTTATTACTCGTTATAATTTTAAAAGCATAGAAGGATTAGCGAGCCTGGCAGAAAAGCTGGGGATAAAAACAATTACGCTATTGCATTTTGTAAGCAGCGATCCTAAGCAGCGGAAAGAATTTGAGTTGGGGACGGAAGAACATAAATGGTTGTTTAAATTTATGAGCGACAAAATTCATAGTGGCTGGAAAGGAATGGATATTGTTAGTGGGCCGTTGGCAGCAGGGATGAGGCGTATAGCCAAGTTTTTTGCGGGTGAGAAAATAGAAAAAAGGGGGGAATTGTTTTTTTGCAATGCGGGATCAAAGAGTTGTGCGGTAAAATCCAATGGGGACGTTCTCCCCTGCGGGCTTTTTTGGGATTATGTTTTGGGTAATGTAAAAGAGCATCTGTTAAAGGAAATTTTGACTACTTCTCCGGCTCTCCGGAAATTAAGAGCATTGAGAGAGATTAAATTAAAGAAAGAATCCGACTGCCAAAAGTGTAATTTTACTGCTTATTGTGATGGCGGCTGTAGGGCATTGGCTTATGCTCGTACAGGGGCTTTAACCGCAAAAAGAGGGTTTTTCTGTGCATAAAAAAGATAGCGGTAAAAAACTAAAACAAGGATCCTCTCCCTCCAACAAGACGGCAGAACTTTTTCTTACTTATGATTGCAATTTGCGTTGCCCGTATTGTTATATCAGGGGTAGAAAAGTGGCCAGAGAAAAGCAAGAACTGCCGTTTGATTTTTGGCGCGCTATTATTGAGACTTTGGCCGAGCATGATTTTAGGACTATTCTTTTTAATGGGGGAGAGCCTTTTTATCGGCAGGATTTTGGCGCCCTTTTGGAAATTGCAGAAAAAAAATGCGACAGCATTATTATTAATACTAATGGCACAATTATTACCAACAAATTTATAAGGTTAATCAAAAAAAGCCCGCAAAAATTTCGGATAACGGTTAGTTTGGACGGGCCTACACAGGAATTACACGATTTTACGCGCGGACAGGGAAGCTTTTTAAAAACCTTGAAAATGATTGGCTTATTGTCTGAACATAAGGTTGCTTTTAACATTGCAACGGTTGTGATGAAACACAATTTGGGCTCATTGAAAGATATACTTGAGCTGGCAGAAACCCGGGGGGCGCAAGAATTGCTTTTTCTTGATTCGATGTCTTCTGTTTCGGGTTCGAATAAATACTGTTTGGATTACAAGTCTCTTAGTAAGGCACTGTTTACTGTTTTAAAGTTGAGCGCAGTACAGGGAAAGGTGAGCGTGGGAAAAGGGGGCCTGGTTTCTTTTGCCAAAAAAATAATTAATTGGAATGTTTTACGGACAGCCAATAAGGGGGAGGGGTTTAGTGGCAAGTGTGGCGTGGATTACAATAACCTTACTGGTTTTAGGGTAGATCCTTATGGCCGCTTGATGGCATGTCCCCCGTCTTTTAAAAGGACTGGGTTTTATTACGATTTAAAAGTAAGCCCTTTAAAAAAGCTGCTTCAAAAACAGGGAAAAGGAGAATTTCCTAGTTTTACTTTATTGCCGGATAAAATTCCCGCTGTTTGTGAAGGATGTGAGTATATCAGTGTTTGTTTTAGCGGTTGTCCTCTTTCCCTGAAAAAAAGCTTAAAAATGACTTGTAAATTTTTAAGATCCAAGTATAATTTTTTGTGTAGGAGGGAAAAATATGAAAAAACAATATGAAAAGCCGGGAATGGCAGACTTAGAAGTGGGCGTTTCTTTTCTAGAACATTGTACATCAGTTGGAACCAGTAATGCTACCGTTTGTGACAATGGTTACCAAGCTGGAGGGTCCGGTTGCGACTGTGGAGGAGCGCCAGCGGTGGGATCACAGACTGCGCCAAGTGCTCCGGGTGATTGTGAGAGCTGTGGACCATAATAATAAGAGCCGGTTTCTAGTAGCATAATTAGAATGAAAATACTAAGGGAATAGTTTGTTCGGCAGGAAAAGGGTGAAGTCTGATTTTTGAACAAAGGAAGAGGGCTAATTCAAACAGAACATTCTATTTAAATGTGTTTGATGTAAATATCTCTTTGGAAATGCACAATTTCCCCCTTGGTGTTTATTCCACAATTGCGGATCTTTTTAGAAATGAAACAGTAAAGAAGCCTCCTCGGAGTACTAAGAATAAGATTGTTTTTGTTTATACCCAAGACTTAGATGCCACCGTTATTAAAGCTACAAGCCACTTTAAGGCCCCTTTTTATAAAAGCAATTTATATGGGGTAAAGGCTTTTTGTGCCTTTCCCAGGGGGAGGGGAAGTATTTATTTGGTTTCTTTTAAGGATGCCAGTTTTGCAGTAAGAATGATTGAACACCTAGTAAAGGAAATGTTTGTCAGGTTTTTTATGGATTTTAATATTGTTTTTCTGCATGCATCTGCCGTAATGGTTAAAAAAGGGGCATTGCTATTTTTGGCTCCTTCGGGGGGAGGGAAAAGCACTATTTCAGGGTTTTTCCCGTCGCAAAATATTTTAGCAGATGATGCGGTAGGAGTAAGATTTGAGTCTGGTAATTACCATGTTTTGTCTCCATTTTTCCCAAAACTTGAACTTGGGGGTTGGGGAGAGGAAAAAGAGAAAAACAATAAGGCCTTTGGATTAAATCCTTTTAGAAAAGAAAAGCTAAGTGCCATTTTTTTTATTCATAAGAGTAAACGAAACTATTTACAAAAAAAAGATCCAACCCATTGTTTGTTGGTTGCTTTGTGGAAACAAATGTTGCCGGTAACCCTGCTTCCCCGCACAAAAAAGTTTGATATGGAAAACAAACAGAGGCTTTTTAGGTTTTTGAAAGGAATAATACAAGCAGTCCCAGTTTTTGATCTGCATTTTAGAAAAGACAATTCTTTTTTACCGTTGTTGGACTCAATTGGTTTAGAATGAACTACGTTATAACCACATTCACCAGCTTGTTCGGCACATAAACCACTTTTGGACCCCGACTATTTTGCTTTAGTAATGCAAATTGGTCGGGGCAGGGCATATAGATTATACTTGTCTGCACCATTTTATTTTGCTACAATTTATCCAAAAGATATGCGGTAGTTTTATTCAAAATATTGGAGAGACAGTATGGCAAGAAAAGTATTAAAACTTACTCAAAAAGCGCTCGAGTTTTGGAAAGATAAGATAAAAAGCGGCAATCGGGTGCTTAGGGGACGGGATTTTCCCGGTGAATATGTGCGTAAGCTTTTGCAAAAGGAAGGGCTGCTTTTCCCGATTTTAAGGGGCTTGTACCTGTTGAAAAATAAGGGGGAAGAGGATGAAACCCTGTTTTATCGCTGGTATTGGCTGATGATTGAAAAAATAATGGGGCAGTATGGGGAGTGGTCGATTGAGAAAGAATCTGCCTTGGCCCTATACTTGGGCAGGGAAACCATCCCACAAAGGATTAAGGTCCGCATATCAAGAAATGTAAAATATGTACAACTGCTTCCTTTTGGCCTTGAATTGCAAATCCGTCCGGATCCCTCTTTTGAGGAAAAAACCAGACGGGAGTGGAAAATTGAGGGGACAATGGTATATGTAGATATCCCGGAAAAAGTCCTTTTTGGGCTGCATAAAAGGAATGGGGTTGACTTTAAGGCATTTATTAAGGGGATGAAATTTGACCGGAGGTTCCTGGAGGTTTTGTATGCGGATGCCCCGAAACCGGTAGTGGCGCAGGAGTTGATTAAATTTGCATCTGAAGCAGGCGAAGCAGAGCTTGCCTTAGTATTGAGAAAAATTGTTAAGGAGAATACAATCTACAGATTATGAAAAAGAATGCTTGGATAATTAGACAAGAAGAAGAGCTAATGGCCTTTAGCGAAATAATAGGCGGAGTGCTAAAAGAAGAGATAAACGCCATAAAAAAGCATCCGCTGGAAAAAATTCTGGAAATGGCCGTGGCACGAAAAAAGTATGACGTTTACCACTCTACCACTATTGAGGGGTATAGCATTACCCCCGAGGAAGTGGAAGCGGTTATTTTGGGAAAAAGCTTAAAAGATGAAGGTTTTGAAAAACTGCGCAACAAAATGGCGATTTTGGGGCACGCGCAAGCTTTTGACTATGTGCTTAAGTGCATTAAAAAAGATTTTAAGAGGCCTAAAATAACAGACGAATTTATTGCAGACATTTATTTTCAGCTTTTTAAGCCTTCGGTAGATGCCAAAATAATTGACCGGTTCGATTTGCTTGGTTACCGCAGGATCAAGGTGTATTTGCGCGGTAGCCGTTATGTCCCGCCCAGCTTTGAAAAGGTGCCGGATTTGATGGATAATTTTATCCTTTCTTTGAATAAGATGGGAGATTCTTTGGTTAAGGCGATTTTAAGCCATTATTATTTTGTAACCATCCATCCCTATCAGGATGGGAACGGCAGATGCGGCCGCTTGCTTATGAACTATTTTCTTGCAGCTTCTGGGTACCTGTGGATTACAATTACTGCGGACGAAAGAGAAGCCTATTTCAGGGCATTGCAGGCAGGGCAATTAGACGGCAATATCCTTCCTTTTGCAAAATTAATTATTTCTCTTTTGCGGAAGTAGCGGAACGAGAATAAATGCCACAAGGCAAAATTGTCGGTGAGGGGAAAAGAGGCTATTTTATTACCACATTCACCAGCTTGTTCGGCACATAAACTACTTTTACAATCTGCTTTCCTGCAAGCGAAGACTTAACTTTTTCCAGCGCCATGGCTTCATCTTTAATCTTTAGTTCCGGTGTTCCCGGAGCAACTATCAGCCTATCTCTTAGTTTTCCGTTTATTTGCACTGGAATGGTTAACATCTCGTCTTTTGCCAGCTCCGGATCAAACTTTGGCCAAGGCTGTTTATGAATACTTTCTTTGTTGCCGAGCTGTTGCCACAATTCCTCGGTCATGTGAGGGGCGAAAGGGGACAACATGACGAGCAAATGACAAATGACAAATGACAAATGACAAATGGAGGAAGGATTATCTTTATATTCGTAAGCGGTATTTGTAAGCTCCATTAGTCTGGCAATAGCGGTGTTAAAAGAGAAACTTTCAATGTCTGCCGTAACAGCTTTAATTGTCTTATGTGCTTTTCTTAATAGTTCCGAATTTGAATTTTGGTCAGTTGAATTTGTTTCGAGTTTAGAATTTAGGATTTCGGATTTCTCTGTTACCAGTCTCCATACTCTATTTAGGAATCTCGATGACCCTTCCACTCCCTTATCCGACCACTCCAGCTCCTTCTCCGGCGGTGAAGCGAATAAGATAAACAAGCGAGCTGTATCTGCCCCAAATTTAGAGATGATCTCATCTGGATCCACCACATTTCCCTTTGACTTGCTCATCTTTGCCCCGTCTTTAATTACCATCCCTTGAGTTAATAGGTTGGTGAAGGGCTCTTTGAAATTAATTAGGCCTAAATCGTTTAATACTTTTGTAAAAAACCTGGAGTAGAGGAGATGTAGAACGGCATGTTCTATTCCGCCAATGTATTGATCAACAGGAAGCCAGTGGTTGGCAAGTTTAGACTCGAATGGTTTCTGGTTATTGCGCGCATCCGAATATCTAAGGTAATACCAAGAAGAACAAATAAAAGTATCCATGGTATCTGTTTCTCTTTTTGCCGATCCTCCGCATTTAGGACACTTTGCTTCAAGAAAAGATTTGGAAGTTGTTAGAGGAGAAGCTCCTTTTCCTGTAAACTCAACATCCCGAGGAAGTTTTACAGGCAAATCTTTTTCCGGCACAGGTACTACTCCGCATTTTTCGCAGTAAAGCATTGGAATTGGAGCCCCCCAGTATCTTTGCCTGGAAATAAGCCAATCCCGAAGTTTGAAATTTACTTTCCATTCACCAACGCCTTTTGAAACCAGCCAGTCCCCGATGTTTTTTAATGCTTCGAAACTTTTCTGCCTATTGAACTGCGCAGAATTTACCATGATTCCTTCATCTACAAAAGCTTCCTTCATCTCTTTGGTATCAAGACTGGTCCCTTCGGGCTGGATCACGACTTTTAGCGGAAGGTTGTATTTCTTAGCAAACTCAAAATCCCTTTGATCGTGGGTTGGGACTGCCATCACAGCTCCTGTACCATATCCCATCAAAACATAATCCGAAATCCAGATCGGTATCTCCTCATTGGTTGCAGGATTAATGGCATATGCTCCTGTAAAAGCCCCATCTTTTTCGGTTTTTGTGGTCCTCTCACGCGTAGATTCTTTTTTTACTTTCTCAACGTAAGCTTTAATCTCTTTTTCCTGCGGTGTTCCTTTGGTCAGCTCAGAAACCAGAGGATGCTCAGGGGCTAAAGTCATGTATGTGACGCCGAAGAGGGTGTCGGGTCTAGTTGTATATACAGATAATTCTTGGTTTGGATTTTGGATTTTGGATTTTGGATTTGTTTCGGATTTCGGATTTCGGATTTCGAATTTTATTTGTACCCCTTCCGACCTCCCAATCCAATTCTCCTGCATGGTCCGGACTTTTTCCGGCCAGCCGGATAGAAGAGATATATCATCCAGTAGTTTTTGTGCGTAATCCGTGATTTTGAAGAACCACTGCTCAAGCGGTTTTTCTTCTACTTCAGATTCGCATCTCCAGCACTTGCCTTCTTTTACTTGTTCGTTGGCAAGCACTGTTTCACAGCCCGGGCACCAATTAACCACTGCTTTTTTGCGGTACGCGAGTCCTTTTTCGTAGAATTTAAGGAATATCCACTGTGTCCATTTGTAGTATTCTTCTCTGGAAGTATTAATTTCGCGATCCCAGTTATAACTGATCCCAAGGGCTTTAAGTTGCAATGTCATCCGGTCAATACACTTTTGTGTCCACTCGGAAGGATGAACTTTGTTTTTAATTGCCGCGTTTTCTGCAGGAAGTCCAAACGCGTCCCAGCCAATTGGGTGGAGCACCGCAAAGCCCTGCATTCTTTTATATCTTGCTACTACATCACCAATAGCGTAATTGCGTACGTGGCCCATGTGTAGGTTTCCGGAGGGGTAGGGGAACATGACCAA
Source organism: Candidatus Saganbacteria bacterium (assembly GCA_026387795.1). GTDB lineage: Bacteria > Margulisbacteria > WOR-1 > JAPLLA01 > JAPLLA01 > JAPLLA01. Next base: position 15,819 of record JAPLLA010000046.1, read on the forward strand.
AGCATAGAATTTTTCCCTGGGATCATCATCTGCTACTCTGTAGAGATGAGATTTTTCCCAAGACGCTTGCCACTTTGCTTCGATCTCTTTTGGGTCAAAAGCTTCGGACATCTTTACAGCTGAACTTCGTTATTGCCTGGCCGCTTCATCCAGCTCATCATGTCGCGCAGTTCCGCGCCGATTTGCTCGATCTTGTGGTTCAGGTCTTTTTCTCTTAAAGCATTGAAGTTTTTGCAGCCTTCTTTGTTCTCTTTCAACCATTCTTTAGCAAATTTACCGGATTGGATCCTTTCCAGTGCTTTTTTCATGCGGGCCTTGGTTTTTTCGTCTATAATCTTTGGACCAACTGTTAAGTCCCCGTATTCCGCGGTGTTGCTGATCGCTTTTCTCATTCCTGCAATCCCTTGTTTGTAAATTAGGTCAACGATGAGCTTGAGTTCATGGCAGCATTCAAAGTATGCCATTTCAGGTTGGTATCCGGCTTCTACCAAAGTTTCAAAACCTGCTTTGACCAAAGAAGTACAGCCGCCGCAAAGAACTGTTTGTTCTCCAAAAAGGTCTGTTTCTACTTCTTCTTTGAAGGTGGTTTCAAAAACACCTGCGCGGGTCCCGCCAATCCCTTTGGCATAGGCCAGGGCAGTCTCTTTTGCTTTTCCCGAGGCATTGTGATGTATAGCAATTAAACAAGGAACTCCTGCACCTTGTACAAAAGTTTCTCTAACCATGTACCCTGGTCCTTTTGGTGCAACCATGATTACGTCTACATCCACAGGAGGCTTAATTGCCTTAAAGTGAATGTTAAAGCCGTGAGAAAACATCAAGGTTTTCCCTTTTTTCATATATTTCTTAATTGATTCTTTGTAAATCCTAGATTGGAGCTCGTCCGGGATCAAGATTTGGATAATGTCTCCAGCTTTGGCTGCTTCTGCCGCAGTCATTACCTCAAAACCTGCTTCTTTGGCCCGGTTCCAGTTTGGGGTTCCCTCCACTTCCGCAATAATTACATCCAATCCGCTATCCTTTAGGTTCTGGCCTTGGGCTCCTCCCTGGTTGCCAAATCCCACAATTGCGATCGTTTTTCCCTTCAACAACTCTAAATCCGCGTCTTTTTCATAATATACCTTTGCCATTTTTTTCCCCTTTCTTTCCTTTTAAAATTATTTAGCTTAACTGCGCAGCATAGCAATTTTGCCGGTACGCACTAACTCTTGGATCCCGAACTTTTCCAGCAGTTTTAAAATTCCTTCAACCTTAGAAGATTCTCCGGTCATTTCAATGATCATTGAATCTTCGCCTACGTTTACAATATTGGCGCGAAAGATTTCAACAATCTGGTTAATCTCTGCTCTGGTGTTTGCATTGGCATGGACCTTTGCTAGCACAATTTCTCTTTCTACAGCAGTATCCGTGGGCATGTCATAAACCCTTAAAACATCTATCAGCTTATAGAGTTGTTTCATGATCTGCTCCAGCGCTTCGTCGTCACCCTTTGCAACAATAGTCATACGCGAAAGACCGGGGGTTTCTGAAGTCCCTACTGCCAAGCTTTCAATATTAAAGCCCCTCCGCGAAAAAAGCCCTGCCACCCTGGAGAGAACTCCCGGCTTATCGTGCACTATTACGGTTATCGTATGCTTATGCTCCATATATCCTCCAAAAAGCGAGGATGTCATCCTCGCTTTTTCATCAATCGATTATCATCTCGTTGATCGCTTGGCCGGCCGGGACAAAAGGAAATACGTTTTCCTCTTTTGCCACCCGGAAATCCATCAATACCGGACGATCTTTTATCTTTAATGATTCTTCGATTGCTTTTATGGCCTCTTCTTTTGTGGTGGCCCTGATCCCAACTGCGCCATAGGCTTCTGCAATCTTTACAAAATCAGGATTGTTGCAAAGATCTGTATGCGAATATCTTTTTCCGTGTAAAAGCTCTTGCCACTGTCTTACCATTCCCAAATAACAATTGTTGAGAACTGCGATTTTGATCGGAAGCTTATTGTTCACCGCAGTGGTAAGTTCCTGGATGTTCATTTGTATGCTTCCATCTCCTGCAATGTCAAAAACCACTGCATCGGGCCTGCCCATTTGCGCACCAATTGCAGCTGGAAGCCCAAAACCCATGGTCCCAAGCCCGCCGGACGAGATCCAATGTCTTGGCTTATCATATTTATAGAATTGTGCAGACCACATCTGGTGCTGTCCTACTTCTGTACAGATTATGGCTCCGCCTTTTGTAATTCTATAAATTTGTTCAATTACGTATTGCGGTTTTAATTCTCCCGTATCTTTGTAGCCGAGCGGATATTTGGCTTTCCACTCTTCAAGCTTTGCAACCCATGCCGGATGTTTTTCTTTTGGGCCTACTTTTTCAATTAGGGCAGTAAGTACGGATTTTACATCTCCTACAATCGGGACGTCTACTCCAACATTTTTGCCGATTTCCGCAGGGTCAATATCAATGTGGATTATTTTTGCATGCGGAGCAAAACGTGCGAGATGGCCGGTTACCCGGTCGTCAAACCTGGCTCCAATGGCAATTAAAAGGTCGCATTCCTGTACTGCAAAATTTGCGTAAGCAGTGCCGTGCATTCCAAGCATATGCATTGCCAGTTCATGTGTTTCCGGGAATGCACCTTTACCCATTAAGGTGGTAGTTACCGGGATATTGCATTTTTCTGCAAACTGCAATAGTTCTTTAGATGCTTCTGAAGAAATTACTCCTCCGCCCGCATAAATTAATGGCCGTTCTGAAGCAGCAATCAGCTTGGCTGCAGCGGTAATTTGCTTTGGATGTCCTTTAAAGTTAGGTTTGAAACTGGCTAAGCTTATGCTATCGGGATATTTAAAGTTAATCTTTTTAAACTGCAGATCTTTTGGAACGTCGACTACAATTGGCCCCGGTCTGCCGGTGCGGGCCAGATAAAAAGCTTCTTTCATAATGTAGGGAATATCTTCTGCTGCTTTAATTAAGTAATTGTTTTTGGTAATCGGCATGGTAATGCCGGTAATGTCTGCTTCCTGGAAAGAATCTTTACCGAGCAAAGCAGTTCCAACTTGACCGGTAATTGCTACCATGGGGATAGAATCCATATGTGCGTTTGCAATTCCTGTAACCAGGTTGGTTGCACCTGGTCCCGAAGTTGCCATGCAGACTCCGACTTTTCCGGTTGCTCTGGCGTAGCCGTCTGCAGCGTGCGCGGCACCTTGTTCGTGCCGCACTAAAACGTGGTTGATGGCTTTTTCATCGTAAATTTTTTGAGTGATTCAATAATTGCTTGTGCGCCTGTAATTTCCATGATAATGGGGGAATTTTACCATAAACCGTTTAGAGCTTAAAGCGGTTTATTTTAGCTATTTAACACTGCGCCTTTGGCAGCAGAGGTTACAAGTTTGCCGTAGCGCGACAGCCACCCGGTTTTAAACTTGGATTCTTTTGGTTTCCAGGCCTCAAGCCTTTTGGCCATTTCTTCTGGAGAAATTACCAGGCTTAGTGTACGGTTGTCTAAATCCAGCTCTATGGTGTCCCCGTCTTTTACTATTGCAATTGGCCCGCCTTCTGCAGCTTCTGGTGAAATGTGTCCAATGCATGGACCGCGGGTACCGCCGGAAAATCTCCCATCAGTAATTAATGCCACTGAATCTCCCAAGCCCATACCAACAATTGCAGAAGTTGGGGCAAGCATCTCTCTCATTCCAGGCCGGCCTTTTGGGCCTTCGTAGCGCACTACTACTACATCTCCGGATTTTATTTTTTGTTCATAAATTGCTTTACTGGTTTCCTCTTCACTGTTAAAAACCTTGGCTTTGCCCGTAAACTTCCGCATTTTTTCCGATACTCCGGATTGTTTTACTACTGCACTGTCCGGAGCCAAATTTCCCCTTAAAATCGCGATTCCGCCTTCTGCATGATACGGCTTATCCAGTGGTCGGATGATTTCCGAATCATGCACTTCTCCTTCTTTGGCAATATCTTTGATGTTTTTTAAAGAAACAGTATTGCTTGGAAGAATTTTATCTTTTAGGCGATTTAAAACAGCAGGCATGCCTCCTGCATATTCCAAATCTTCCATCAGGTTGTCTCCAGCTGGCTCCATGCTTACAATATGCGGTGTTTCACGGCTTATCTCATCAAAAAGTTCAATCGGAAAATCATGTCCGCATTCGTGGGCAATGGCCATCAAGTGAAGAACGGTGTTGCTTGATCCGCCAATGGCATTATCTACACGGATGGCATTTTTAAAGGCATCCCCGGTCATAATGTCGCGCGGCTTAATGTTGTGCTTAATTAATTCAACAATTCTGATCCCACTGTCGTAGGCAATCCTTTTCTTTTTAGAGGAAACTGCAAGAGCAGTACCGCATCCTTCCAAAGACATTCCTAAAACTTCTGTTAAGCAGCCCATGGTGTTTGCAGTATAGAGCCCTTGGCAGGAACCTGCTCCAGGGCAGGCATTTATGCAGAGTTCTTCGATCTCTTTTTGCGGCACATCTTTTTTTACAATAACTTCCCAAGTATCTCTTACATAAGATAATCTTCTCATCCGATTATAGCCGCCCATCATTGGGCCCATGGTTACTACAATGCAAGGGATGTTGAGCCGGGCTGCAGCCATTAACATTCCGGGTGTAATTTTGTCGCAAGCAGTTAAGAGTACCAAACCATCCAAGCAGTGCGCTTGTGCTACAGATTCAATTGTGTCTGCAATTAGTTCTCTGGAGGGCAGGGCGTAGTGCATGCCGTTGTGTCCCATTGCCAATCCGTCGCAGATTGCAGGGAGTCCAAAAACAAAAGATTGTCCGCCGCCTGCATGTACCCCTTTTTCTGCTGCTCTTTCAATATCGCGCATATTAATGTGCCCAGGTACCAGGTCTGTAAAGCTGGAAGCAATGCCGATAAAAGGCTTATCCATTGATTTTTGGCTGACTCCTGTAGCGTAAAGCAGGGCCAAATGAGGTATTCTTTCCAATCCTTTTTTGATTTCATCGCTGCGCATACACAATCATCTCCTTAGAAAAATATGGGCAGATTATAACATAGTTAAGCCATAAGTGCATAAGGGGTAAGTTATGTGGCAAGAGGGATTTCGTCGGGGATTAATCTTATGTCATTTGCCAGATCCCGATATTTTCTTAAAAGCAGAGTTGGATGCATGTTTTCAAACCCGTTTATTACAGCAGCTGTTCGAAGTGTTAGGGAAGGGGCTAGGTGTCCCTGGCCGCTAGCCATAAGGATCCTTTCTTGTCTTACCAGTGCGCTAAGATTGCCAAGATGATAAAGAAAACCGGTCATGGCAATTTCACGGGCAGTGGCTTGGCTTTCCCAGCTTCTAGTTACCCCTGTGAGTGCGGTTTTGACATCCAATCCTTGAACCAGGGTAAAAGGAGGAGCAATAGTTGCTCCCAATCCATATAGATTAAAATCTGGAGCCCAGCCGTCCGAAAAACCAATCGGGAGTTTCCCTAGTATAGAAGCTTTCCCTCCGCTTGGTCCAAAAGCTTCGCTTTTTGTGACCTCGCTTAAAGGATCGCTGAACATTCCCCACATGTCTACACCTTGTAAAACTGTTCTTGAGTTGTATTCGTTGTAATTAACCCAGAAAGCAGCGTTTAACATCCCTTTCCCTTCTCTGTTTATAATTTTTATCCGCTCGAGTAACCGGCTTAAAGCTGCTTCTGCATTTGAATCTCCTTTTGGGGCCAGTCCCCCAAACAGGAAAAGCAGCGGGCCATATTTTTGGGCAATATGTTTTAAGCCCGCGGTTTTTGTTTCCAAAAGAGTCAGTAAGAGATTTAATTTGTATAGAGTAGCTCTGCGCATTGCTCCAATTACAATTGCATCCCCATCTAATTCTGCGGGAAAAAGATCCGGATTTTTTTCTTTTCTGGCTCTTAAGACCTCAAATAAATTTTTTCTGCCGGAGGCTTGTATTTCCAAAAGTCGGGAACGCCATTTTGGGTTAAACAAAAGGGTGCCCAATGCTTCCGGACGGCCGAATAATTCCGGCTGGCTTCTCCATCCCGGGAAAACCTCGTCTAGCAGTTGGGTTTGTTCCTCGGGCAGCCATTCGTTTGGATTGACAATATTGGAAGTTTCTCTAAAAAGGCGTCTTCCAGCCCTAGCCCTTTCTAAAAAGTGCGGTGGGACCAGGTTGTTTGCAGGATCAAGCGTTAATCTTAAGTGGTTTGGAGAAACACAGGTTATACCAAAAGACAATTCCATGGCTAAATTTAAAGTGTCCAGCACGCTCCAGGATCCTGCCGTGGGGCCGAGTTTTAATAGCCGGTTTGCGGATTCAGGTGAGTACACAGTTCTAACTACTTGTTCCCCATACCGATTTACGGTTTCTGGTTGTGGAGCATGGATAGTGGTAATGTTGTTTCTTCTGGTGCTGTTCAATGCTTTTTCCCAGGCTACAGCAGGAGTGTATCCTTGCCCTATAAAATATTGGTTCAGATCTTCTACCATGGCAAAAGTTGCCAACGCTCCGTGGCAGTCTTGAATAATTAATGCTCCGGTAGAATCTTCCGGTTCAAACAATCCGAGTTTTTTACCAAAAGCATATGTGGCTTCTCCCAAAACCTTTTGCGATTCCAGGCCCGCAATGCTTCCATTATCAGGATAAAAGACATCTGTTACCCCGTGCCTTTCAATGGCAAATAAAACAATGGGGCTGCTTTTAGCTAGGCGGGCAACATCGTTTGGATCCAGAGTGGCCATACTTGGCTTAAAAAGAAAGGCATAGACTGGTTCTGGTTCTGCTTTGCTTAATTTAACCTGGTCAACCACTCCCAGAGGGATAAAATCCGGTGATTCCAGGTTCCAGGATGCAGGGGCAATCATCTGGGTTTTTTGTTCTGCGGAATTTAATATGTCGTAGATATCTCCTTTTTCTTTGTCGTCCAGAGGTATATTAGTTGGGTTTAAATTGGCAATAAAATCTTCCCGAGTTCCTAATTTGCCTTTTTCTAGTACGCTGCCATTGCCGATATAGCTTATGTAGCCTGCTGTTTCAAGAGCATCTAAGATCATTCTTCTTTTGTCGCCAAAATTTTGAAAGTTGGAAGAATCAACGATTTTTACTTCTACGAGCTGATTTCCTCTGCCAACTGTGTGTGCCAGGCAAGCATGCATAAATGAAAAATCCGAAAGCTGCATATCCGGGTCCAAAGCAGCTTCGGCAGTGTCGTGGCCAAGAATACCCAGTCCGCCGGTCATGTTTCTAATAACTTTTTCTATGGCAATAGAGCTTGGGTCTGGGCGATTTTGAGAGTCTAAACGCAATTCTGCTTGTGTGGCAATCCCTACTCTAGGCTGATTATGCTTTTTAGTTTGTTTTAAAATCATTGCCCAAGCCAGGAGAATGTCCCATCCATTTTTGTTTGCAGTAGTTGGGAAAGTCGCCGCCATTAAAATCCTTCTTTCTTTTCATGGAACCTGCTGCTTATTTATCTTAAAAAAACAATGAAAATTTCACTTGGGAAGAAAAAAATAAAAAAAATTTTATGCGGAGGAACCTAATTCGCGCGCAGCAATTCTTAGCTCGTGAGCTGCATCGCGGGGGTGCACAGGAACAATAAAATAGTTGTTTAACTGGGAAGTGCCGATCCTGGCTACTTTTCCTTGGATCATACGCGGCATAAGGCGGACAGTGTGGCGCCAAAGAGTGGAGCGATCCCCAACCCAGCCCCCTTCGTCAACCAGGTTTAATTGTTCTACTCCTATTTTTCTGTATAACTCAAATACGCGGTGCACGGCTTCTTGTTCTTCAAGTTTTTCTTCCGGGGTTAAAAACGAACGATTGCTTGCTCCCCAGCGCTGCATGCTTACTGCAACTTCAAAAGGGAAAATACAAAAAGGTTCAGAGTAAACTCTTAAGTGCTTAAATTCCCCGGGAAATAAGTCCAGGTTTTGGGCGGTCACGGTTTCAAAAACCCTAGCGCCAAATAAATCTGTGCCATAGGTAATTCCTTCCGGAGTAAGCAGTGCTTCCGCAAAATTATATGGATTGTATCCCCCTCTAGGCTTTAGTCTTCCCCCGGTTGCTATGGTTGCCATTTTTTTATCGGGCCACAAAGAGGCAATTTGTGATAGCTCCACTATTTGGTCATGGAGGTGAGCAATGGTTCCGCCTGCTTCCAGTCCGAGGTTTTTTAAACAGATGATGCGGCGGTTTCTGGAAGCCGGGTCTCCTAGTTTTAAGGCAAAATAACCGGTATAAGTCTCATTAAATCTCCTAAGCATTCTTTCTACTTGACTCCTGGTAAATTCTTCGATGCTTGTAATATGTTCAGAGGGGAAAATTACCAAATGTCCTGGAGTATAACTTAGGTCAGGCAGTTCCGCTCCTGGAACCAGCCTTATCCCTGCAATTCCTGTTGTGGTGAACATTTGCACTTCTCTCTGTGTCAAATGATCTCCGCCGCCAAAAGCAAAAGGATTGGCAACTACAAAATCATTCTCTATGGTCCCTTCTCCGGCAACAGGAACCACTCGAGGGTCTCCTAATTCACTTGGGTTACAGGGGATGCAGAGTCCGCCCGAAGCAATCGTTACAGCCGGGAACGCAATATGCGATACGTCCCCGCTCCAAATTCCCGGTACCACAACGGTTGTTTTGGGAGCAAGCGGGTCCACCAGTACTTCGTGTCCCAGTTTTCTTGAAGAAGCGGGTCCTTCGGTGACCACAATTTCAAAAGTTCTTCCTCCGTCTATTGAATCGGATTGGATGCGAAATGGCTGTGATCCTAATTCCCGTATATCTACAGGATGAATAATTCTGGTTTGGTCGGGGGGAACGGCATTGGTAAAAGAGGTATTACTTCTTAATAAATTAGCGGTAGTAGTAGGAGCGGTAGTAACCCTACTCCCGCCTACTTCAATCCCTCCCCAAGCGGAACGGTCGCGTACCAGTACTCCGGCAAAAACCCGGGCTTTGCTGCAGGAATCCCTTAAACTTAGAGGTACCGAATGTACCAAAACCTCCAGGTTTCTAACTGCCAACGCTCCGGTTTCTGCGCGAATAGATCCAAACCTGCGGATTCCGCTGTAAAGCCCTTCCACAAAACATTCAAGAAGAAGGTCCGGCATATCATCTATTCCTTTATAGGTTTCATCCAATAATGCCACTCTTCCTTCCATGCCGGAACGTTGTACGTGGGGAACAAAAAGCAAAGCCCCGCTGCTGGTTTTATAGTCTGTTCCAAACCCTTCCACCAAATAATCCTGATATGGGCCTGCCCAAATTGATTGCAATGCTTCCCAGGCAACATCTCTTCCGGTTTCCTCCATATATTTTCCCGAAAGTTGAAAAACGGACCTGGAATAAGTTTGGGCTTGCTGGGAGACCCCTCCCAAAATAACCCTCCAATGTCCGCGCTGAGAACCAACAATCCCAAAATGTACTTCTACGTGAACCTCATCAATGCCCGGCCTATAGAAGTGCCCGGTGCGGATTAATTGTTTGGCAAAAAGGAATGCGGCATGCAGTTCTTCCCTGCTTAACTCATTTAAGTCTGTTCGACACTTTTCGCCCAAAGGAATTTCCAATTGTTGCGGAAGGTGAGGAACAGAAGGTATATATGCATGTAACTTTATGCCTTCGGCTTCGTAAGTTGCAACTGGCGTAACCATGCCTATGTCAATGGGGCATTGCTGTCTTACTACTGCCTCCAGTGCAGGGGGCATGGGTCTTTGATCTCTGGCATCATTACATATTGCATGGGCACCGGTATAGTCAAGGTGATCCACTACTCTTTGTCGGGCTGGAACTCCTTTTTGTCTGCTGTCAGGACAAGTAACGTCTGCAAATCTTTCCAGTGCTTGATAGAGTTGCGCTGGAGCTAAGATTGCTTGGCTGGCAAGCCAGGACATTCTCTTGTGCCAAGGATGAGTAAGCGATGGGCCATAAGTTTGATGGGCGCTAGCCATATTAAATTCCTCTGTTCATTTCTCGATTAAAAAACAGGGGGATTGCATTTTTGGTAAAAAATTTTATTGCTCTTTTTATGGTACAATTCTTTTAATGCAAGACCTAAAAGGTAAAACACTCGAAGAAATTAAACAGCTTTGCAATGAGCTTGGGCTTCCCCTTTTTAAATCCAAGGAGATTTTTCGTTTTTTACATTCAAAAATGAAAGACGGGATTGATGACTTCACTTTTTTGAGCATAGAAGAGCGGAATAACCTCAAGGCCTCGTTTTATATCGCAAAGGTTGCTCCAGTTAAAACCGAAAAAGAAAAAGGCGTACAAAAAGTTGCATTTCGTTTAGATGATGGCGAGATCATAGAAACAGTGTTAATGGAGTATGAAAGGGGGAGAAAAACACTTTGCATTTCTTCCCAATCGGGATGCCCGGTAGGCTGCAAGTTTTGTGCAACCGGGCAAATGGGGTTCAGGCGCAACCTCACAGCAGGCGAGATATTGTCCCAGGTCTACTTTTTTGCCTCGTCCGCCGGAGCCTTGGCGAAGGCGGAAAAAAACGACCGTATTTCCAATATTGTATTCATGGGGATGGGCGAGCCTTTCTATAATTATAATAATGTAATGGAAGCTGTGAAGACCTTGAACCACCCTTTGGGCCAAAATATTTCTGCCAGAAAAATCGTGCTTTCTACAATCGGGGTAGTGGCAGGCATCCAAAAACTGGCACGCGAGCCTGAACAATTCAGGCTGGCCTGGTCTTTGGTTGCTCCATCGGACCTGCTTAGAAAAAAGCTGATTCCGCTAAAAGGGCTAGATTCGCTGCAGAATGTGCTTGATGCTTTAAGGGACTATCAAAACAGGACCAACCGCCGCATTACTATTGAGTATGTGGTTTTGGCAGGTGTGAACGATCGGGAAGAAGAGATCGATCAGCTGATTGAAATCGCTAAGCAGTTGGATAGTCATGTTAATTTGATACCGTACAATGCAACCTCTAGGTCGGATTTTGCAAATGGCAACGTAGTTGCACTTTTTCACGCCTTGCAAAGAGCAGAGGTCAACGTAACAATCCGCAAAAGTCTGGGCCAGGAGATATCCGCTGCCTGCGGCCAACTCTCTTCCAAACTAAAATAAGCCGTGATATAATCGGCCATCATGCTTAGATATTTAACAGCAGGCGAATCACACGGTAAAGCTTTGGTTGCAATTTTAGACGGTTGCCCCGCAAACCTTCCTCTTTCCGAAAAAGATATTGTTCCTGACCTTGCCAGGCGGCAAACCGGTTATGGCCGCGGCGGAAGAATGAAAATAGAAAAAGACAATGCGGAAATTCTTTCAGGGGTCAGAAAAGGTTTAACCATTGGCAGCCCGATTGCTCTTTATATCCCCAATCGCAGCACGGAGTTTTTTAATATTCCTATTACCCAGCTTAGGCCGGGACATGCGGACCTTGCAGGCGCGCTTAAGTATAACCAGGAAGATGTAAGAAATATTTTGGAGCGTGCTTCTGCCAGGGAGACTGCCTGCAGAGTGGCAGTTGGTGCAGTTGCTAAGAAATTATTATCTCAGTTTGGGATCAAGCTTTCTTCAGTAGTTTTGGAGATTGCAGGGAAAAAAGATAAGTGGAGCAAAGAAATCGATAAAGCCAGAGAAAACGGGGATACGGTAGGGGGAATCTTTGAAGTTCAAGTGACCGGATCTCCGATCGGGCTTGGTTCTTACGCACAATGGGACCTGCGTTTGGACGGCAGGCTTGCGGGGGCAGTCATGGCCATCCCTGCAATCAAAGGAGTTGAAATTGGTTTGGGCTTTGAAGCTGCAAAGCGTTTCGGATCAGATGTCCACGATGCCATCTTTTATACTAAAAAGGAAGGCTGGTCCAGAAAAACCAATAATGCAGGAGGTCTTGAGGGAGGAATTACAAACGGAGAACCGATTGTGGTGCGCGCAGCCATGAAGCCGATTTCCACATTGTTAAAACCATTGGCTTCCGTTGATTTAAAAACCCGCAAATCTTGTTTGGCGCACATCGAACGTTCCGATATTTGCGCAGTGGAAGCTGCAGCTGTGGTGGGTGAAGCAGTAGTTGCAATTGAGGTGGCAAACGCATTCCTCCAAAAATTTGGCAGCGATAATTTACGCGATATTAAAACAGCTTTTAATTCCTATCTTAAGAGAGTGGAAGCTTGAATTCCATAGCGCATTGGTTTTTTTACCTCAAACAAGGGCTTTCCCGCTTAAAACCCGCGGATCCTATTTCCAAAGATAAAAAATCCCTTGATCTTAGGACCGGGTTAAAATTTTTGCGTCCTTTTCTTCTTAAACATTGGCCCAGAGCCATACTTGGAGTAATTGTGGTTTTGGTAGTTTCTGTTTTTGGCTATGTCCAGCCTTTGGTCACTAAGTTTCTTATTGATAATGTCATGGTTGGCCGCCAGATGCAGTTTTTTATTCCGGTAATATTATTTTTGGTGGCGGTTAATGTTTTGGAAAAAGTGGGAGGAGCTTTTCAGGGCTTCTTTTTTACTCGTTTTGGACAAGGGGTAGTGCTGGATATGCAGACGGACCTGGTTTCACGTTCGCTCCTTTTCCCAAAATCATTTTTTGATAGCAAAGATACCGGATATTTAATGTCCCGCCTTTCGCAGGATGTGCAGGGGCTGCAGTGGTTTTTTTCTTCTACCCTGGTTTTCATCTTTACCAATATTTTGCGTTTTTTCGTAGGAGCAGTGCTGCTGTTTTATCTGGAATGGAGACTTTCTTTGGTGATCTTGGTGGTTTTGCCTTTGATGGTTTTTGGGATCAAGTTTTTTTCCGAGCGTATCCGGGTGCTCAGCCACCACAACATGGAATACCGTGCCGGAGTAATGCAGAGGATACAGGAAACGCTTTCCTCTATACCTTTGATTAAGTCTTTTGCTTCGGAAAAGCAGGAATCAGACAGGGTTAAAAAAGATCTGGAAGAAGTTTACCATAATAGCTTGGAGCAAAATGTAGTCCAGTCTTTTGCGGGGATAGTGATCGGTTCTATTGGTGACGTAGCCAGGCTGATTACCATGGTAGCCGGAATTCCTCTGGTAGTAAACGGTGGATGGACCATGGGTTCTTTGTACGCTTTTATTGCATATTTGAGTTACGTTTACGGGCCGGTGCAATTTTTAGCCAATACTAATTTTCAATTACAAAATGCACTGGTTTCGCTGGAGAGGGTTTCTTCTTTTTACGACGTTGTGCCCGAAGAGCATAGTAAAGAGGGGACGCCGCAGATTAAACTTTCGGGAAGGATAGATTTTAAACAAGTCGAGTTTTCCTATGTTCCAGAGGAAAAAGTATTGAAAGGGATTTCTTTTTCCCTTAAATCCGGAGAGCATGTTGCGATAGTGGGAACAAGCGGAGCGGGCAAAACCACCTTGGCCAGCTTAATCCTCGGTTTTTATGTGCCGGATAAAGGAGAGATTTTATTTGACGGCAAAAATGCTTCTTCATACTCGGTGGATCTGCTGCGCCGCAGGATCGGTTATGTTTCGCAAAACACGAGATTGCTTTCAGGCTCCATTAAAGAAAATCTTTGCTATGGTAATCCAGAGGCAGAAATAGAAGAGATCGTCAAAGCTGCTAAAACCGCTGGAATTCATGATTTTATCGTAAATTTACCGGATAAATATGATTCTTTGATTGGAGAAAACGGGGTTTCTCTTTCCGAAGGGCAAAGACAGAGGCTCTCCATTGCCAGGGCATTGATTAAAAAACCGGATATCTTGATTTTTGATGAGCCATCTTCTTCGCTGGACAGCTTAACGGAAAGAGCGATATTTGAAATACTTCCAGGCGAGGTTAAAGGTAAGACCATGATTATTATTACTCACAAGCTTTATACTGTTATGCATTCCAGTCGGATCCTGGTTATTAAAGATGGAAACCTGGTAGCAGACGGGAAACATCATTCTTTAATGCAGGAAAACGATTTTTACCGTTCATTGGTTGAAAGCCAGGAGATCATTCCGGAGGAATAACAATAAAACAGTTACTGATGGTTAAGGACAGTTACTGATAGTTACGGGTAACCTGCCGTAACCCTCTTTAACCTTCTGTAACTGTACCAAAGGTGGTTTGACATACTGCTTTGTTAGAGGTATAATCCTCAAGTTTTGCACTAGGTAGGAAAACACTAAAATTAGATAATAGAAAAGGGGTATTTTTTGTGGCTGCAAAGATAAAATTGAAGAGAGTAGGAAAGACCAAAAAACCGTTTTACAGGATTGTGATCCAAGACGAGGCTACTGCTACCAAAGGAGAAGCAATAGAAGTGATCGGACGTTATAATCCGATTGCAAAAGAGAATAAGGTTCAGTTTGATTCCGAAAGGACCAAATATTGGCTAAGCAAAGGTGCTGCCCCCACAGATAAAGTCCGTATTTTTTTGGGGAAAGCCGGATTTTTGCCTGAAGTCTCTTTCGAAGGAGCAACAAAGAGGGCATCCAAAGAAGAAGAGGGTAAAATAAAAGAAGAAAAAGCCAAAGCAGCAGAAGCTGCGGCAAAAGCTGCGACAGCAAAAGCAGCAGCGCCTAAGGCAGAGGCACCTAAGGTGGAGGCTCCAAAAGCAGAAGAACCGAAGACGGAAGCAACCGCTGCGTAAAGGAGGGAAGAGATGAAGGAATTAGTAGAATATATAGTAAAAGCATTAGTTGATCAGCCAAATGAAGTAGTGGTTGTCGAAACAGAAGGGGAAAGCATTACAATTTTGGAAATTAAGGTTGCTCCGGACGATGTGGGTAAAGTTATCGGGAAAGAAGGCAGAATCGCAAACGCGATCAGGACAGTAGTTAAAGCAGCTGCGGCAAAGAATAAGAAAAGGGTAACAGTTGAAATTTTGACCAAAGATAAAGAAGGGGGAAATTAAAATGGCAGAACAAAGACCACCGATCCAGCAAAAAAGTGTAGGTACAGAGGGCGTAGAATTAAAAAGGGTAGTCATGGTAAAAGCGATTGTTACAGAGGCTTTTAAGGCAAACCTGGTTAAAGAACTGGAAAGGGCAGTCAATAACCTGGATCTGCAAACAAATCAAATGGAAGCCCAGAGCAAAGTCTATATGGAAGACCTAAAGAAAAAAGGGCTGGTTCAAAGAGCGCAAAGCATTAAAGCGCAGTTGGACGATGAAAGAGCCAGGCAAGCTGCTGCAAAAAGCGACCTGCTTCTTAAAATAGAAGAAGCCAAAAAGCTGGTTTTAAACAGTGAATTTGTACAAGGTCCGTTGGAAGGGCCGGTACACGTAAAACTTGGCGACAATCTTTACAAAAAAGTCGGCGGAGCGGAAATGATCGTAAAAGACGGCATTATCCAGGAGATCCGCGGCGTAGATTAATCATATGCGCATTGATATCTTGACTCTTTTCCCCGGGATCCTAACTGGTCCCATCGAAGAAAGTCTGCTAAAAAAAGCCCGTGACAAGGGTTTATTGGATATCCGGATTATTAATATCCGCGACTTTACGGTGGATAAGCACAAGACCGCAGACGACAATCCCTATGGTGGCGGTGCGGGAATGGTCTTAAAGCCGGAACCGGTTTTTAAGGCAGTAGAAAGCGTAGGAATAGACAAAGATACCAAAGTGATCCTGCTTTCTCCTGCTGGCAACAGGTTAAGCCAGAAAAAAGCCAAAGAATTGGCAAAAGAGAAACACCTGGTTTTAATCTGCGGGCACTACGAAGGGATAGATGAAAGGGTTAAAGAGGAGCTGGTTACAGAAGAGATCTCGATCGGCGACTACGTTTTAACCGGTGGAGAACTGCCGGCATTGGTTTTAATCGATGCGGTTGCCAGGTTTGTTCCCGGAGTGGTTAAAGAGAAAGAATCCGTAGAAAAAGATTCTTTTAATGATAAGGGACTTTTGGATTACCCTTGCTACACCAGGCCCGAAGAGTTCCGCGGTAAAAAAGTCCCGGAGGTTTTGCTTTCGGGCAACCATAAAAAAATTGAGCATTGGCGTAAAACAGAGGCGCTTAGAAGAACTCTACAGCGCAGGCCGGATTTAATAGATGCGGCAAAACTGGATAAAGAAGAACAGCAGATTTTAAAGGAGATTTCGGAGCAATGAGCAGTAGCCCGCGGTTTCCTATATACATTGCCTTACTTCATTATCCGGTTTATAACAAAAGAAAAAAAGTGGTGGCTACTTGCATCACGACTTTTGACCTGCACGATATAGCGCGTTCAGCTGCAACTTTTGGGATAAAAAAGTATTTTGTGGTTAATCCCATGCCTGCGCAGCTGGAATTTGCAGGAAGGATTTTGAAATACTGGGCGCGTAAAGAGGGTAAGGAACACAACTGGACTCGTGCTGCTGCTATCAGCTTGGTTGAACTGAAAAAAGACTTGGCAGAAGTAGTGAGGGCGATCAAAAAGAGAGAAAAAAGGGCCCCGCTTATAGTGGGGACCTCTGCTAAGACCCAAGATGGCATGCCTGCTTCGGATCTATTGAAAGAAGCAAGTAAAAAAAAGCGTCCCGTACTTTTGGTTTTTGGTACGGGTTGGGGGATGACCGAAGAAGTTTTGGAAAAGTGCGATTATATGCTCCAGCCGATTGTAGGATCTGGGCAATATAATCATTTGTCAGTAAGGTCTGCAGTTGCTATAATCCTAGATCGTTTAGGAAGGGAGAGATAAACATGAGTAATATCGTAGAAGAGATCGAAAAGAAGCATATGAAAGAAAACCCGCCCAAATTTAATGTTGGGGACACGGTAAAGGTTTTCTCCAAAGTAAAAGAGGGTGAAAAAGAAAGACTCCAAGGTTTTGAGGGGATTGTAATCGGCATGAACGGGGGAGGGGTAAGCAAAACTTTTACAGTTAGAAAATTGGTACAAGGGGTGGGCGTAGAGCGCATCTTTTTGATCCATTCCCCAAGGGTAGACAGCGTAAAAGTACTCAAAAAAGGAAAGCCACGCAGAGCCAAGCTCTATTACTTGCGCGGCAGGATTGGCACCTTGGCTACAAAAGTAGAAGAGGCAACCGAAACCATTGCCAAAAAATAAGGTTTTTGCTTTTTTAAAAGAGACATTTGAAACCATCATCTGGGCTTTGGCGCTTGCGCTTATTATACGCGCGCTTTTTATTCAGGTGTTTTGGATCCCTTCTTCTTCCATGGAACCCACGCTCAACATCAGCGACCGGATTATTGTAAATAAGATTGCTTACGGCATTCCCAACCCCTGGTTTGAAGCTTACAAGGAAACTAAATTCCTATACATTATTCCAAATCCTTTATACGACCGGCATTGGTCGGCTTTCGATGTTAAATATTTTTGGGATTTTGGCAGACAGCCAAAACGCTTTGACATTGTGGTTTTTAAATTCCCATACGATTCGCCTATGGGCCGCAAAGATCTCATCAAGCGCGTGATCGGGCTTCCCGGAGAAAAATTGGCAGTCAAAAAAGGGATAGTGTACATCAATGGCAAGGCGTTGGAAGAAAAACATCAGATGAATTTTGCAATAAGCGATTTTGGTCCGGTGACTGTTCCTGCTGGAATGTATTTTATGATGGGGGACAACCGTCCTGCTTCTGCGGACAGCCGCTACTGGGGATTTTTGCCGAAGCCCGCTTTTATACGCATCTGGCCGCTGACTGCGTTTGGCTTCGTAAATTAATCTTGCTATACTTTAACGCGTGACTTATCCATCTTTTAAGATTGAGAAGCAACTATGGGAACAAGGATATGAATTTGTGGCTGGGGTGGATGAGGCAGGCAGAGGTCCTTTGGCAGGTCCGGTAGTTGCTGCAGCAGTAATTTTGCCCCGCGATTTCAAGCTCCCTATCCTCAAAGACTCCAAACTTTTAAATCCTTCACAGCGGCTCTATTGTTTCTACTATATTCAAAAGCATGCTCTCGATTTTTCCTATGCCGTGGTTTCCCACACAGTCATTGACCGCATCAACATACTCCAAGCCTCACTTTTAGCCATGAAAAGGGCAGTGGGCTCCCTTAAACTTAAGCCGCACTATATTCTTATTGATGGAAGAGAAGGGGTTAAAAGTGACTTACCGCAAAAAAGCATAATTAAAGGCGATCAAAAGGTTGTTTCGATTAGCGCTGCAAGCGTTATTGCCAAAGTGGTTAGAGATAATATTCTGTTTGGCTTGCATAAAAAATATCCGGAATATGGTTTTGACAGGCATAAGGGATATGGGACAAAGAAACACCTGGAGATGCTAAAAAAACATGGGCCGTGTTTGGTACACAGGAAAAGCTTTGCTCCTATTAAAGAATAGTTTGCTGAACCGGGCAAACTGTAGGATAATATTGCCGGCTAATAAAGGGGGAATAAAAATGATAAAAAAAATAATCTGGTCTCTTTTGATTTTAATGTGCTTGGGTACTATGGCCTGGTCTATTCCAGGCCAAATTAGTTTTCAGGGGGTGTTAAAAGATGCTGCCGGGCACTCTGTAAACGACAACCTCTCTATGGTTTTTACTATTTATGATGCCGCAAGCGGCGGATCTTCACTTTGGACAGAAACACAGACGGTTTCTATAGAAGGTGGACTATATAATGTATCGCTGGGAGCCGCTACTCCAATCACCGCAACAGTTTTTAACGGCAGCACCAGGTATTTGGGTGTTAAAGTCAGTACAGATTCCGAAATGACCCCTCGCATTGCGCTTGTTTCTGCACCTTATGCATTTCGTGCAGCAGTTGTAGATACTGTTTCCGATGAATCAGTGACTACCGCAAAGATTGTGGATGGTGCAGTAACCAATGCAAAACTTGCAGGATCAATTACAGGCGCAAAGTTTGCTACTAATATTAGTATTAGTACAACCGGCATTATTACAGCAGATGCTTTTTATGGAGATGGTTCGGAGTTGCTCGGGATAACAGTTGCAGATGGAGCAGTGACAACCGCAAAAATTGCCAACAGTGCGGTGACCACAGGAAAAATAGCAACCAGTAATTCTGCTGCCAGCAACAAATATCTTAAATATGATGGTACAAATATGTTATGGGCCACAGTTTCGGGCGGATCTGGAAGCATGGAAGTAGACAACCTTTCTATTGATACCAATGCAAACGGATCATTAGAGGTTAAAGACGGTGGGATTACTAGTTCTAAACTGGCTTCAGATCTAAATATTAATACAACCGGTAGAGTTACTGTTAGCGCCAGTGTTCCTTCTGATGGTGCGATTGATGCAGAAAATCTTGGAGCAGGTGGTTACGGTATTACTGGAATAGGAGATTACGGGGTTAGGGGAGATGGAGTTTCTGGTGGTATATATGCGACTTCCACTGGTTCTACTGGTAATGGTGTTTATTCATATGCAATTGGATCTAGTGCCAAGGGTGTTTATGGTTATGCAGGTCATTTTGCAGGGGTTAACTATGGTGTTTATGGAAAAACAGATTCCTCTAATGGCTATTCAGGATATTTTACAGGAGGTAGAGGGGCTAAAGTTGTTGGGACGCTAGAGGTTACCGGAAGAATCAGCGGAGACGGCTCTGCTTTAACCGGGATTACTGTTTCTGATGGATCAATCACAACTCTTAAAATTGCAGACAGCGCTATTACTGCAGCAAAGATTACAGACGAAGCAATAACGAGCGGAAAAATTGCAGCAGGGGCTGTAACTGGATCAAAATTGTCTTCTAATTTGGAAATTAATACTACTGGATTAGTTACTATAAATGCAACTTCAGGAAATGATGGCAATCTTCTCGAAGTAACAAACAATAATTCTAGTGGTTATGCAATTAGAGCAAATAATTATAGTGGGACTGCCTTGTTTGTTTATGGTTTAAATGGAATAACTTCCTATTCTACTGCTTCTAATGGATTTGCAGTTAGAGGGAGTTCATCTGGTGCAGGTGGAAAGGCGGTTCTTGGGATTGGGAACGATGCAAATGCATATGCTGGATATTTTGCTGGAGGTAAAGGGGTTTCTGTAGAAGGGGATACATTTATTACTGGAGTACTAACTGCGACTACGTTTAATGGAGACGGCTCTGCTTTAACCGGGATTACTGTTTCTGATGAAGCAATCACAACTCCTAAAATTGCAAACAGCGCCATTACTACAGCAAAGATTGCAGCCACAGCGCCAACCGGAGAAAAATATTTAAAATATAATGGATCCAACTTAGTATGGGCAACTGTAAGCGGAGGGGGAAGCACATCCCGTGAGCCGGACTATATTACAATTGGATTAACTGATGCTTATGCTTCTTTAGAAGTTCTAAATGCAGCAATTAGTACAGCAAAGATTGTAGACAATGCGGTGACAGCAACAAAAATAGCAGACAGTGCAGTGACAAATGCAAAGATAGCGGATGGGGCAGTAACTGCCAGCAAGTTGGCATCCGATGTAGCGGTATTGAGTATTGCAAATGCCGGTTCTTCTAGGTTGACCGGAGCCGTGGATTTAAAAGCTGGTACGAATGTTACATTGAGCCAGAGCGGAAACACGATTGAAGTTTCTGCCAGTGGTGGCGGCAGCAGTACAGCGGAGGTAGACAATATTTCCATTGGCTTAAACTCAAATGGTTCGCTGGAAGTTAAAGACAGCGGTGTTGATGCTGCAAAAATTGCAGACAATGCCATTACTACCGCAAAAATAACCGCAGAAGCAGTAACCAGCGGGAAAATCGCATCAAACGCAGTTACAACAGTGAAGATAACAAACGAAGCGATTACAGAACCTAAGCTAAGCATAACAAATGAAGCCAGTGCAGGGAAATACCTAAGCTGGAACGGCAATGACATGGAGTGGCTAGCGGTTTCCAGCGGGAATACAGTAGAAGTAGATAATACAACTATTGGGTTAAATGCCAGTGGGTCTTTGGAGGTAAAAGATAGCGCAATAACAATAGGAAAGATTGCAACTACCAATGTTGCAACCGGAGAGAAATATTTAAAATATACTGGATCCAACTTAATGTGGGCAACTGTAAGTGGAGGGGGAAGCACTTCCAGGGAGCCGGACTATGTTACTATTGGGTTAACGGATGTTTATGGATCTTTAGAAGTTCTTGATGCAGCAATTACCAATGCAAAAATTGGTCCAGCTGCAGTGACTGCCGATAAATTAGCATCCGATCTCAGCATTGTTACTACTGGAACAATTGAGGTTTCCGGTAGTCGTGCGGGTGCAGCAATAGTCAGAGCATTAAATACTTCATCGGGTGATGGTGTCCAGGGGATAGCAGAGGGTACCACTGGTAAAGGCGGATATTTTTTGGCTTCAGGGAATACTGGTACTGCTATTGAAGGAAATGCAACTGCAACTGGCGCAGCTGCTAATTATGGAGGAATGTTCATTGCTGAGGGGAATAGTGGAGTTGGTGTTCATGGGTATGCAAGTGCGACTTCAGGGACCAATTATGGGGTTTACGGTCACACACAGTCTTCTAGCGGGTATGCAGGATATTTTGATGGAGGCAAAGGAGTAAAAGTAGTTGGGAGCCTTGAAGTTACAGGTGTAATTAGTGGAGATGGGTCTGGACTAACGGGTATTAATGCAACCATTGCGGATGGTTCTATTGCAGGCCCTAAACTGGCTTCAGACATTGACATTACTACCACGGGTTCAATACAGGCTACGGGAAATTTGTCTGGTGTGGGAGTAATTAGAGCGACAAATTCCGGTTCCGGATACGGAGTTGAGGGGACTTCAAGTGATGGGGTTGGAGGATTTTTTACTTCTAATGGTATTGGTGGTCATGGTGTTTATGGCACAGCTTCAAATGCTGCAGGTCATGGCGGACATTTTACCAGTTCCGGGAGTGGTGGTTATGGCGTTTATTCAAAAGCAGAAAACGAAAGCGGAACCACTTATGGTGTTTGGGGTGAGACGACTGCTCCTATTGGGATTGGCGTAGTTGGTAAAGCTGGTGATACAGGGACAAATTATGGTATTTATGGCCAGACTGGTTCTTCTAGTGGTTACTCAGGGTACTTTACTGGAGGCGGTGGAGTGCGTGTTGCTAGTGGGGGATTAAATGTCACAGGAACAACTACTTCAACCGCATTTTCTGGGGATGGGACTGGATTAACAAACATTCCAGCAACTTCTCTTGCAAACGGCTCTATTACCGGAAGCAAATTAGCAAGTGATATAAGCATTGTTACATCCGGAAATATATCGACTACTTCCCAAATTTCAGCGACATATGCAGGAGGTGGCTTTGCGGTTTCTGGAACGGCTAATGGAGCAAATGCTTATGGAATTTATGGACATGCTACTGAGGCGCATGGCGAGGGGGTTTATGGGGAGGGTAATGGAACAGGGGGCTACGGTGTTCACGGACATTCCAGTGCAGCAGATGGTTATGGCCTTTATGGGGATGTGGGTAGTACTGGTGTAAATTATGCTGTATTTGGTGTAACAAATTCTGAAAACGGCTACGCCGGTTATTTTCAAGGGGGAAAAGGGGTATATGTTAATGATGGTGGTTTACAGGTAAGTGGGATTATAACTGGAGAGGGTTCAGGACTTACAAATATTTCCTCAGCTGCTCTTGCAGATGGGGCAGTAACCAGCAGCAAGCTGGCTTCTGATGTGGCTATTAATACATCCGGGATAATAACAGCGCTTGGTTTCAATGGAAATGGGAGTGGGATTACACAAGTTAATGCAGCGACCGTGAATGGCTTCCATGCTAGTACAGAGGCAGGGACCTATACATTATATCCGTTGGACGCAGGCGGTAATTTTAACCTTTCAAATAATACCGGAACTACAATAGTAGGGACGAATACCGGCTCCGGAGGGACAGGAATTTCGGGTAGAATAACTGGTGTAGGCGGGTATGCTGTTCACGGAGTGGCATCTGATACTTCAGCTCAAAATTATGGAGGATACTTTGAGGCTGCTGGAATAAACGGGAGGGGTGTTTATGGAAGGGCTACAGGAGCAAGCGGTATAGGAATTTATGGGTTTACTGGCGTTTCAGATGGTTATGGCGGGTATTTCTATGGTGGCAAAGGAGTAAAGGTTGTGGGGAGTCTTGAGGTAACGGGTATAATTAGTGGAGATGGTTCTGGGATAACCGGAATTACTGCTACTACTGCGGAAACAGTAAACGGGATCCATGCGAGTACCGAAGCAACTGCAAATAATTTATATCCATTGGATAGTAATAAGGCTTTCACGCTTTCTGTAAATTTAGGAGAGAATAGTATTATTAAAGGGACCAACACTAATTCTACCAATGGTATTGGGGTTGCTGGTCGGGCTTATGGAGAAGCAGGGGTAGGGGTAAATGGCTTTGCAGATGCCGGGGGAGATGTTTACAATTATGGGGGATCTTTTACCGCTCTTGGAAATTTTGGAAGAGGCGTTTATGGCGAAGGAAGTGCTACTGGTACTGCGGCTCATAATTATGGAGGGTACTTCCAAGCAGCTGGAGACTATGGCGTAGGAGCTCATGGGTATGCAAATGGAGCCAATGGCAAAGGAGTTTATGGGCAAGCAGCTGGGACCAGTGGCAAAGGAGTGCATGGGTATGCATCTGGAACCAATGGCGTAGGAGTTTATGGGCAGGTGCTTGAAACAACTGCTTATGCTGGATATTTTACAGGTGGCAAAGGGGTACGAATTGCGAGTGGAGGATTAGATGTTACGGGCATTATTACGGGTGATGGTTCGGGAATAACGGGTGTTAGGGCCGACACATTGGTGCCCGATATTTCCATTGCTACAACCGGGACAGTTAATGTTAATACCGGTTCAGATATAGGGATTCAAGCTACTGCTGTTTCAATCGGTATTTCCGGAGAAGCTACTCTTGATAGCAATGGAGGAATCGGAGTCAAGGGTGAAGCCACGGATGGCGCATCTCTAAATTTTGGAGGGGTGTTTATTTCTAGGGGGCTTGACGGCAGTGCAGGCGTATCTGCTGAAACGACTAATCCTGATGGGGCTAATTATGGAGGATATTTTCTTAGCGCTGGAAGCGCAAACAGTGCTGGAGTATATGGCAAGGCAATTGGATCTTCAGGTGAAAATTATGGAGTTTATGGTGTAACCAATTCTCCCGATGGTTATGGGGGATATTTTACTGGAGGCAAAGGGGTACGGATTGCGAGTGGAGGATTAGATGTTACGGGCATTATTACGGGTGATGGTTCCAGAATAACCGGAGTTACTGCTACTACTGCAGAAACAGTGGATGGGATACATGCAAGCACTACCGCGCAAGCAAATAAGCTACTGGCATTGAATGCCGATAAGCGATTTATTGTTTCAGGAGACAAAGCAAGCGTAGGGATGATTTCAGGAACCAATACAAATGAAATAGGATACGGAGTTTATGGATATGCAAGTGCAACAGGTGTTGCGACAAACTTTGGAGGGATGTTTGCTGCTGCTGGGGATAGTGGCTACGGAGTTTATGGGGAGGCAAGCGGAGCCAATGGCACAGGAGTTTATGGGAATGCAAGTGCAACAGGTGTTGCGACAAACTTTGGAGGGACGTTTTGGTCTGCCGGGGATAACGGGCGAGGAGTTTTTGGGTATGCAACTGGAGCCAATGGCCGAGGAGTTTATGGGTATACAGCTGGAGCCAATGGCTACGGAGTTTATGGGCAAGCATTGCAAGCAACTGGTTACGCCGGATATTTTGATGGTGGCAAAGGGGTAAAAGTTGTTGGAAGCATAGAATCAACCGGGACAATTTTAGCTACTGGAAGCCCTGCATACAAAGCAACTATAAGAGGAATAAATAGCGGTGTTTATGGAGTGGGGGTTTCTGGAGAAGCAAGCGATTGGAATGGTAAGGGAGTTGCCGGATATGCTACTGGAGCAGCAGGTATAGGTGTATATGGCAAAGCAACTTCAACAACTGGTTCGATTAATTATGGGGTTAAGGGGGAAGCTGATGGTGAGACAGGTATAGGAGTATATGGCAAGGCAACCACCTCAACCACAGGTCATTCTCCTCTTATTGGAGTAATGGGGGAAGCAGTTTCTGCTGCTGGTACTGGGGTTCATGCAGTTAACACTCATGCAACTACAGCATCAGATAATGGACAAGCACTATATGTTGATGGATTAATGGCTGCAGCAACAGGGGCAGGGAAGTGCGTGGGAACAGACACTTTTCCTAGTGGAGAATCTTATGCAAACTTTACTCATAATGGAGTGTCTAACCAAAGCTTAATTCTAATTGTTTTAGGAGATAATCCCGGTACAGGTGTGGCAGTAAAATATGTTGTGCCTGGTTCTAATACTGACGACCATTTTTGGGTTTATTTAACAGGAACCGCAGTTCGGCCCGTACCGTTTAAGTATTTAGTAATTAATTAAAGCGTTTTTTAATTTGCTTGACCAGATTAAGGGAAAGGTGGGATAATGTTTGTGGGGGATTTAAATATGATAAAAAAAATAATCTGGTCTCTTTTGATTTTAATGTGCTTGGGTACTATGGCCTGGTCTATTCCAGGCCAAATTAGTTTTCAGGGGGTGTTAAAAGATGCTGCCGGACACTCTGTAAACGACAACCTCTCTATTGTTTTTACTATTTATGATGCCGCAAGCGGCGGATCTTCACTTTGGACAGAAACACAATCAGTATCTGTAGAAGGCGGATTATATAATGTATCGCTGGGGGCTTCTACTCCAATCACCGCAACAGTTTTTAACGGCAGCACCAGGTATTTAGGAGTAAAAGTCAGCACGGACTCTGAAATGACCCCTCGCATTGCCTTACTTTCCACTCCCTATGCATTCCGTGCAGCAGTAGTAGATACTATTTCCGACGAATCAGTGACTACGGCAAAGATTGTAGACGCAGCAGTGACCAATGTAAAACTTGCAGGATCAATTACAGGAGCAAAGTTTGCTACTAATATTAGTATTAGCACAACCGGTATTGTTACAGCAGATGCTTTTTATGGAAATGGGGCTAATTTGCAAGGGGTAACAGTTGCAAACGGCGCGATTAGTAGTGCAAAAATTGCGACTGGTGCAGTGACTGCAGAAAAAATAGCAACCAGCAATTCTGCTAGCAGCAATAAATATCTTAAATATGACGGTACAAATATGTTGTGGGCAACGGTTTCAGGCGGCAGCGGGAGTATGGAAGTAGACAACCTTTCTATTGATACGAATGCGAATGGTTCATTGGAAGTAAAAGACAGCGGAGTAACTACTGCAAAGCTTTCAAACGAATCTGTGATTGCTGGAAAAATAGCAGCAGGTGCAGTAACCAGCGCAAAGTTAGCCTCTAATCTTTCAGTAACTGGAACAGTAACCGCAGGGGCATTTTCTGGAAGTGGTGCAGGTTTAACCGGAGTAGTAGGTACAGTAGCAGATGGATCAATAACTGCTGCAAAGATTACAAATGAAGCAGTAACAAATGGGAAAATCGCTTCTAATGCTATTACATCTGCAAAGATCACAGACGAAGCTGTGACCAGCGGAAAAATTGCAGCAGGTGCAGTAACAAGCGCAAAGTTGGCTTCTAATCTTTCGGTAACAGGAATAGTAACAGCAGGAGCATTTTCCGGAAGTGGTTCCGGATTAACGAATATTCCTGCTTCATCTCTTGCAGATGGTTCGATAACCGCCGCAAAGATTACAGATGAGGCAGTTACAGAAGGGAAAATAGCTTCCAGTGCAGTTACTGCTGGGAAAATAGCAGCAGGTGCGGTAACAAGCGCAAAGTTGGCTTCTAATCTTTCGGTAACAGGAACAGTAACAGCAGGGGCATTTTCCGGAAGTGGTTCCGGATTAACGAATATTCCTGCTTCATCTCTTGCAGATGGTTCGATAACCGCCGCAAAGATTACAGATGAGGCAGTTACAGAAGGGAAAATAGCTTCCAGTGCAGTTACTGCTGGGAAAATTGCAGCAGGTGCGGTAACAAGCGCAAAGTTGGCTTCTAATCTTTCGGTAACAGGAATAGTAACAGCAGGGGCATTTTCCGGAAGTGGTTCCGGATTAACGAATATTCCTGCTTCATCTCTTGCAGATGGTTCAGTGACAAACGCAAAGCTGGCAGGATCAATTTCAGGAGATAAATTAGCATCCAATGCAGCAGTATTGAG
This sequence comes from Candidatus Saganbacteria bacterium, assembly GCA_026387795.1. GTDB lineage: Bacteria > Margulisbacteria > WOR-1 > JAPLLA01 > JAPLLA01 > JAPLLA01. The sequence goes on from JAPLLA010000046.1 coordinate 42,791, forward strand.
CATTGCAAAAACAGGTTCTTCCAGATTAACCGGAGCAGTGGATTTAAAACCCGGGACCAATATCACTTTAACGCAGACAGGAAATACGATTGAAGTTTCAGCTAGCGGCGGAGGTAGCGGGACCGTGACCAGTATTTCTACTGGCACAGGGTTAACCGGCGGGCCGATTACCACTTCAGGGATCATTTCAATAGAGAGCGGAGGGATTGGAGCAACCCAGCTGGCAGATAATGCGGTAACAGCAGGGAAGATCGCAGCATCATTTACAAGCGGACAAAAATACTTACAGCGTAACAATGACACCATGTCATGGGTACCAGTGAGTGGAGGAGGAAGCACTTCCAGGGAGCCGGATTTTCTTACGATTGGTTTTAACGAATTTACTTCTTTAGAAGTTATTGATGATTCGATTACCAGTACTCAGATTGGTGCAGCTGCAGTAACCAATGCAAAATTAGCAGGATCGATTGAAGACAGTAAGTTAAATACAATTACCACAGCTGGAAAAGTTTCTGGTAGTGCAATTACATCTGGTACGATTGGCGGAAGTAAGGCAATAAATACAACCGGCATAGTAACAGCAGGGGCGTTTTATGGAGATGGTTCCAGATTAGAGGGGATTACAGTTACTACTGCGGAAACAGTGAATGGGATACGTGCGAGCACCGAAGCAACTGCAAATCAGTTGCTGGCGTTGGATGCTGATAAGCGGTTTGTTGTTTTAGGAGACGAAGCATCTGCTGGGATGATTTCTGGGAAAAATGAGAATTCAAGTGGCTACGGAATTTAGGGAGAGGGAAGTGGAGCCAATAGTATGGGAGTTTATGGATATGCAAGCAATTCTGGCGCTGGGTTTAATTTTGGAGGGTATTTTGCCGCAGCTGGAACCAATGGTACAGGAATTTATGGACAAGCACCTAAAACAGGAATTTTGGGATATGCAGATGGAGCTACTGGCAAAGGAGTTTTTGGTTCTGCAGATGGAGCCAATGGCTCCGGAGTTTATGGGCAAGCATCTCAAGCAACTGGTTACGCAGGATATTTTAAAGGTGGCAGAGGTATTTCTGTAGAAGGGAATGCTTTTATTACCGGTGAAGTTACAGCAACGGCATTTCATGGAGATGGTTCTGATCTTAGTAACGTAAATACTACAATTGCAGATAACGCGATTACTACAGCAAAAATTACAGCAGAAGCAGTAACAAATGGGAAAATCGCTTCTAATGCAATTACTTCTGCAAAGATAACAGCAGAAGCAGTAACCAGCGGGAAAATCGCATCAAACGCAGTTACAACAGTGAAAATCACAGACGGAGCGATTACAGAACCAAAACTAAGCATAACAAACGAAGCAACTGCAGGAAAATACTTAAGCTGGAACGGCAATTACATGGAGTGGCTAGCAGTTTCCGGCGGGAGCACAGCGGAAGTGGATAATGAAACGATCGGGTTAAATGCCAGCGGGTCTTTGGAAGTAAAAAATAGTGCGATAACAATCGGGAAGATTGCAACTACCAATATTGCAACAGGAGAGAAATATTTAAAATATACTGGATCCAACTTAATGTGGGCAACAGTAAGCGGAGGGGGAAGTACTTCCAGAGAGCCGGACTATATTACCATTGGGTTAACGGATGTTTATGCTTCTTTAGAAGTTCTTGATGCAGCAATTACCAACGCCAAGATTGGTCCAGCTGCAGTGACTGCCGATAAATTAGCAGATGGCTCAATAACAGCGACAAAGATAACAGACGAAGCAGTAACAAGCGGGAAGATAGCGTCAAATGCAATTACCTCTGAAAAGATCACAAATGAAGCAGTAACAGCAGCAAAGATAGCAGCAGGAGCAGTGACCAGCAGTAAATTGGCATCCAATGCAGCGGTATTGAGCATTGCAACAACCGGTTCTTCCGAGCTGACCGGAGCAGTGGAACTAAAACCCGGGACCAATATCACTTTGACTCAAACCGGGAATACGATTGAAGTTTCCGCTAGCGGTGGAGGGAGCGGTACTGTGACCAGCATTTCTACTGGTACAGGATTAACCGGTGGGCCGATTACAGTTTCCGGGATCATATCAGTAGAGAGCGGAGGGATTGGAGCAACACAGCTGGCGGATAGTGCAGTAACAAGCGGGAAATTGGCTTCGGATATAAACATAGTTACTACCGGAACAGTTTCTTCTACTGCAAATGTGGCAGAGAGAGGTGCTGTTTCAGGATTAAATCCAAATTCTCAGGGAGCTGGATTATATGGAGAAGGCGGAGTTGGTATATATGCAAAAACTATTTCTGATAATTATTATTCGGGTATGTTTTCAGGTGGGGTAGGTATTTCGGTTGAAGGGGGCATTGGCGCTACAGGAATTGCAACAGCCGCAGCATTTTCTGGAAGCGGTGCTGGGTTAACAAATATTCCTGCAACTTCTATTGCCGATGGATCGATTACAGGCGCAAAGCTGGCTTCGGATATAAATGTAATTACTACTGGAGTAGTTACTTCTACTGCAAATGTGGCGCAAGCAGGTGCTGTATCAGGGTTAAATTCCAATGCTGAGGGAGCTGGTTTATTTGGAGAAGGTTCAGTTGGTGTATATGCACACTCTACAGGGTCTTCTGGTAATGCTTATTCCGGTTGGTTTAGAGGTGGAGTAGGCGTTTCAGTTGAAGGGGGACTGGGTGCTACAGGCATTGTAACTGCAGCGGCATTTTCTGGAAACGGCTCTGGATTAACCAATGTTCCGGCAACTTCTCTTGCAGATGGTTCAATTGCCAATGCAAAGTTAGCTGGATCAATTACAGGAGATAAATTAGCTTTTAATATCGGGATTAATACTACGGGGACTATAACCGCAGGTGCAATTAGCGGAACAATTAATGCAGATACAGTGGATGGATTCCACGCTACTTCCGAAGCAGCGGCAAATAAACTGTTGGCTTTAAATTCCAATAAACAATTTATTCTAAGCAACAATATCATGTCGCCTTATATCCCATTGATTGATGTAAATGTTGATGGGGTGGATGCTCCTTTGGGTATGCGGGTTAGGACAGCCGGAATCTATGGGATAGCAATTTCCGGAGAAGCCACAAACACTGACGCAAATACCAATTATGGCGGGATGTTTAGTGCAGCCGCATCAAATGGTAGGGGTGTTTACGGTATTGCGTCGGGTGATTACGGTATTGGTGTTTACGGAGCAGCGACTAAAAACAGCGTTCAAACTAATCCTAATTATGGAGGATATTTTTTAAGCAATGGCTTTTATGGTGTTGGTGTTTATGCGGAACAAAGCGGGGGAGATGGAGTGGCTGTATATGGTAAAACCACAAGTGGTTCCGGTCAATCTATTGCTGGTAAATTTGTAAATCAAAGTGGTGATGCGAATAGTGCGGGTATTTCTGTAGAAGCGGTTAATAAGGGCGGATTTTTTCATGCTTCTGCTAATTCTGGCACTGGGATTCAGTCGTATGGAGGAAATTATGGAGGATATTTTGAGTCAACTTATGGGGAGTCGGTGACCAAAGGAATATATGCAAAAACTAATTCGCCGGATGGTTATGCTGGATACTTTGAGGGAGGCGAGGGGGTATATGTTTCCGGCAGTTTAGAGTCAACAGGCAGGATTACTGCGGTTTCATTTACTGGAAGCGGTGCTGGGTTAACGAATATTCCGGCAACTTCTATAGCAGATGGTTCAATAACAGGTGCAAAGCTGGCTTCTAATATAAATGTAGTTACTACTGGAAACGTTTCTTCTACTGCGAGCGTGGCAGATGCAGGAGCTGTTACAGGATTAAATCCCAATGCTAATGGAGCTGGATTATATGGAGAAGGCAAAGTTGGCGTATATGCAAAATCTACTGGCAATTATTATTCCGGTATGTTTGTGGGTGGA
>JAPLLA010000053.1:0-43768 GCA_026387795.1 Candidatus Saganbacteria bacterium
TTAGAAAGATGCTTTTGGCCATGGGAGAAGATCTTCGCATTATTATTGTTAAATTGGCGGACCGTCTCCACAATATGCAGACCTTAAAATATCTACCGCTCCCCAAACAAAAAGAAACAGCCCTGGAAACCAGGGAGATTTTTGCTCCATTGGCGCACCGCTTGGGAATGTGGCGGCTGAAATGGGAGCTGGAAGATTTAAGTTTCCGTTACTTGGATCCGGATAAATTTGAGGAAATGCGGGTAAAGGTGGTAGAAAGCAGGAAGCAGCGCGAATTGTACGTAGCAGATTTTATCCAGAAGATAAAAGAACAGCTTGCCAAGGTAGTGGTAGATGGGGATGTTTATGGCAGGCCAAAGCATTTTTTCAGCATTTACCGGAAAATGGTAGACCAAAACCTGGAATTTGACGAGCTATATGATTTGTTGGCAGTTAGGATTATTGTTTCTACTGTTAAAGATTGTTATGCGGTACTGGGGATTATCCATGCGGTTTGGAAACCGATCCCAGGCCGGTTTAGGGATTATATTGCTATGCCAAAAAGCAATGGTTACCAGTCTTTGCATACTACGGTGATTGGGGTAGGCGGAAAACCTGTAGAAGTGCAGATCAGGACCAAAGAGATGCATAGCGTGGCAGAATATGGGATTGCCGCGCATTGGAGATATAAAGAAGGGGAGACAGATAAGTCCCTGGATTTGAAAATGTCTTGGCTCAGGCAGATGATTGAGTGGCAAAAAGACCTCAAAGATGCCAAAGATTTTATGGAGAATTTTAAGATCGATCTTTTTACTGACGAGGTTTTTGTTTTTTCTCCAAAAGGTGCGGTGATTGACTTGCCGGTAGATGCTACTCCGATTGATTTTGCTTATCAAGTGCATACCGAAGTCGGACACCGCTGCGTAGAGGAAAAAATAAACGGCAGGATTGTTCCTTTGGAGCATAAACTTAAAAACGGCGATATTGTAGAGATTATTACCGGAAAATTAAATAACCCCAGCTTAGACTGGCTGAATATTGTTAAAACCTCTTCTGCACGAACCAAAATAAAGAGCTATTTTAAAAAGCAAAAAAGAGAGGAAAATATCGAGCGCGGTAAAAAATCAATCGAGGAAGAGCTAAGAAAACTGGGGTTGCCGATTAAGAATTTGATGGAAGGAGAAGCCTTTGAGCGGATGCTAAAAGAGTTCCGCTTTGGTTCCCCTGAAGAAATTTTGGTCACGGTTGGTTACGGAGAGCTTTCACCTTACCAGGTAGCAAAATTTTTAGGTAAACACTGGCAAGGTAAAAAAGATTTGTCCGCAGGCAAAAAAGAACCCACTGAAGTAAAAGGCCGTGTTCGGTCAAAGAAAAAAGGCCAAGCAGTTAAAGTAACCGGTTTAGACAATGTATTGGTTCGCTTTTCCAAATGCTGCTGGCCCATTCCCGGAGATGCGGTAATCGGGTTTGTAACCAAAGGTAGAGGAGTGGCAGTGCACAGGCTGGATTGCCTAAATGTTGTGAATGTAGCAGCAGGCAAGGAAAAAAAAGTACAAGTAGAATGGGATGCGCTTATGGATCAGTCTTATCCTGTAGAAATAGAGGTGGAATCTTTTGACCGGGTAGGGGTTTTTAAGGATATTTTGGCCCAGATTGCGGAAACAGGGACCAATGTGGTTTCCGCAAACGTAAAGAGTAAGAGGGGTAGCAAGGCTTTTATCAGTTTGGTTCTGGATTTAAAAGATACGGAACACCTTGCCAGGGTACTAAAATCAGTGCGCAGTGTTTCCGATGTTTACGATGCTTACCGGAGCGATATAGCTCGAGGCAAAAAAAGAACTGTGTTATAATATCATAAAGGAGTTTAGGGTGTATTGGGTAGATTTACAGGGTGGGACAAGAGCAAAAAAGATTCTACAAGGGATCCTTTTTTCAAAAAGGATTGCCAATGCTTATCTTTTTACCGGATTTGATACGGCAGTTAAATTAAACCACGCACGTTTTTTTGGAAAAACCCTCTTATGTCTAAAACAAGGGGTCCAGCCCTGCGGCGAATGTATTGCTTGCCAAAAGTTTGAAAAAGGGGTGCATCCTGATTTTATTTCTATTGAGCCCGAAGGTGCTTCTTTGAAAATCGAACAGATCAGGCAGCTTAAAAAGTCTCTTAATTATGGCCCAAACGAAGGAAATTATTTGGTGGTTTTGGTTGATGCTTCCGATACCATGACCCCTGAAGCGGCCAATGGTTTTTTGAAAGGTTTGGAAGAGCCGGTAAAGGGTGTGGTTTTTATTCTTTTGGCTGCCAGGGAAGAAGGCCTTCCTTTAACTATTGTCTCGCGTTGCCAAAAAATAGTTTTTGGCGAAGAAGTGGCAAGTAGTGTTTTGGGTTGCGATTTTATTGACCAATTGGAAGCAGTAGAGGCAAAAGGGGTTGTTGCTAAAATGGATTTATCGGAAACACTTTTGCAAATAGAAGCAGGCCCAGGAGAAGTTATTTTAAGCCTTATTGCCGAGCAAGGTAAGCGGTTGCGTAGAATAACGGACCAGCAGGATTTATCCCGTGGGATCAGGAATATGAGATTGTTGTTTGATGCTTTTAGAAAAACAAATTTACATCTTAATAACCGCTTACTCCTAGAATCAGTGGTTTTAAAGTGGGGGAGAGAATATGAAACATTTAGCAATTAGACTCCGGAAATTTGGAAGGATTTGTCCGATTGCGGGATATAAGGAAGAAGCGATCAAAATCGGGGCGCTTGTTATTGTCATGACAGACAGAGGAGAAGAGATCGGCCAAATTATCGGTTTTGAGCGTGGGCTTCCTCATACTGTATCCAAAGATGTCCGCTTGAAAAAGGTTTTACGTTACGCTACCGAACAAGACGTGTTAAAGGCCAAAGAGCTAATTGATCGGGAAGAACAGGCGCTAAAACTTGCTTTTCAAAAAGTCCAGGAATATGAAATTCCGGTTAAACTGGTCAATGTGGAGATTTTGTTTGACGGCCAAAAAGCGATTTTTTATTATAAGCTTCAGCAAGAAAAAAAATCCCCCAATTTAAAACTAATCAGCAGGGACATATCCGATCAATTAAAAATACGCGTTGATTTTAAACAAGTCAGTCCCAGGGATGAAGCACGTTTTATCGGCGGACTGGGACCTTGCGGTAGGCCGCTTTGCTGCGCGACTTGGTTGGATAAACCCAAACATATCACGGTTAAAATGGTGAAAGAGCAGGGCTTTTCCCTTAGCCCGCTACGTACTTCGGGTATTTGCGGCAGGTTAATGTGCTGCCTGGGATACGAACATGAAGGTGGGGCAAAAGAGGAGAAAAAATAATGCCGGACTGTCTGTTTTGTAAAATCGCAAACAAACAAATTCCATCGGAAGTGGTTTATGAGGATGACCGGGTCTTGGCATTTAAAGACAGTTCTCCCCAGGCACCGGTACACATTCTTTTAATCCCAAAAGAGCACATTGCTTCTACGACTGAGTTGGGAGAGAAGTTTAGCCATGTTGCAAAGGATCTGTTTGCGGCTGTTCCGAAAGTTGCAAGTAAATTTTCTTTGTTGCCAAAAGGTTTTAGAGTGGTGATTAATCAGGGTCCCCATGCAGGTCAGGCGGTAGACCATCTTCATCTGCATATTTTGGGTGGTAGACAGATGCATTGGCCGCCGGGATAGGGAAAATGACCAATGACTAACATTTGTCATTTTTAATTTGTCATTTGACATTATTTTAAGAGGGGAGGGATAGAGATGGCAGATGTTGAAAGAAGACAAGGGGAATCGATTGAAAAGGTGCTGCGCAAATTTAAAATGAGTTTGCGTAAAGAAGGGCTTTTGGATGAAATCAGGAAAAGGGAGTTTTACGAAAAACCAAGCCAGCGTCGCAGGAAAAAAGAAGCGACGGCAAAGATGAAAGAACATAAAAGACAGCAAAGCGATTTTTAATGCGTTTCCCTTTAAAGTTTAAAATCCTGGATAAATATGTTTTATGGGAGCTCCTTGGCCCTTTTGCGGTTGGGATCTGCGGATTTCTAATGGTTATGATCACGGATTTTCTTTTTACTTATACGGACCTCATCATTAACAAGGGGGTCCCTTTTATGGCAGTGCTTAAGCTGCTGCTTTTTAAAATCCCGGCTATTTTGGTTTTGACCTTTCCTGTAGCCACTCTTTTTGCTACTGCGATGGCTTTGGGCCGTCTCTCTTTTGACAATGAAATCATTGCTTTGCGTACCAGTGGCACAAGCTTGCTTAGGTTGAGCCTGCCGATTTTCTGTTTTTCTTTGCTGGTAAGTGGGGCCTCTTTTGTGTTAAACGAAAAAGTAGTGCCCTACAGCAATCGCATTTCGGAAGAAATTGTCCAGCAAGTAGTTTTACAAAAACCCATTTTACAGATAAGAGAAAACGTTTTTTTTAACGATAGCCAAAACCGTTTTTATTATGTTAAAAATGTGGATGAAAAAAATAATAGCATGGAAGGAATTATGGTCTATGAGGTTGGCCCCGATCTTTTTCCGCGCTTGGTTTTGGCCAATAAAGGGACATTTAAAAACCTGCTATGGACGTTGGATGAAGGGAAAATCCATCAGTTTGATCAAAAAGGATTCGTGGAAAAAGAGATCGCTTTTAGTAATCTAAAAATCCGTGTCAACCAGGACATACTGCGTCCAGGATCACAGAAGAGTACCGAACAAATGAACGCTGCGGAACTGGGAAAAATGATTGCAGATTTTAAAAATAGCGGCTTAAAGACTTCTGCGCTGGTGGTAGACTTGTATATGAAATATTCTGTGCCGCTTACTTGTTTTGTGTTTGCTTTAATAGGAATTCCCTTGAGTTTGGTTGGAATCCGTAGTAACCGTACTTGGGGAATGATATTATGTATTGTGTTGATGTTTACTTTTTATGTTTTTGCTTCGGTCTTTCGTTCTTTTGGCAGAGGAGATTTTATTCTCCCATTTTTTGCGGCTTGGGGGCCGCAGCTGCTTTTTGGTGGATGGGGTGCAGGGTTATTGTGGCTTAAAAACGCAAGGTAAAAACATGGATAATTTAGAAAAAATTCAGAACCAGCTTAAGAGCCGTCCCTATGATCCGGTACTGCTCATGTCCTTGGGTAGAATTTTGATTGGCAGGGGAGAGTTTAAGGCTGCCAAGAACGAATACCGCTTAGCCGTACTTTATAACCCGCATATAGAATCGGAAGTGTTGCTTGATTTTGAAAGCCAAATTAAAGAAAAACCGGGCCAAAACGGACTCTGCATGGCTTTGGCGGAATTTCTCTTGTCTTTGGGCAGTGTGGATTTGGCGGTTTTGGAATTGGAAGAGTTGTTGGAAAATGTGCCGCAGTTATCAGAAGTTTATAACCTCTTGGGGAGACTCTACATTAAACTTGACCGTATTGATGATGCGATTATTCTTCTAGAAAAAGCATTGGAATTAAAGCTCCGGGATGTGTTTTTGGTGGAGCTTTTAGCAGGTGCATATGTGGAAAAGGGGAGGTTGGAAGAAGCAGTAGATCTTTACGAAGAAGTTTTGTCTGAGACACAAGGAAATAAAAGGATTTTACGCACTTTAGGGGAACTCTATACCCGACTTTCCAAGTTTGAAAGAGCTGCAGACCATTACCATACCATGCTAACGGATGATTCCCAGGTAGTATCTGAAGTTATTCAGCATTTGGAAGAATTGCTTAGAAAATGCGGAGAGAGTGTTTATATCCGTGAAATATTGGGTGATGTTTATTTGCGTGCGGTTAAACCGGATGAAGCAGTTAAACTCTACAGGGAGATCGTGGTTTTAGAGCGGGGACGTAGGGATGAAATTATTGCAAAATATCGCAGGATTTTAAAAACTTATCCGGAGCATTTTAATGCTTCGGTAGGTTTGGCCGAGGCTCTAACAGTCAAGGGGGAATTTAGTGAAGCGGTTAAAATTTACGAGTCTTTACTGAAGAAGCATCCGGAAGAAACAGATCTATTGGTGGATGAGTTAAAGATGGTATTAGAGGCTTGTCCTGATCAGGTATTGGCGCATCATGCTTTGGCAGAAGCTTATTTTATAAAAGGCCTTTTACAGGAAGGGACAGCAGAGCTGGCTTGTGCCCTGGCATTGGACAGCGAATTAGCCGACCAGGTCATAAAAAAGTGTCGGGAAGTATTAAAGACCTATCCGCATCTTTTAAATGTAAAAGTGGTGTTGGGGCAGGCTTACTTGCGCAAGGGAGAGGCCAAAGAAGCAATTAACATTGCACAAGAGACCCAAGTTTTAGAACCCCAATTTGCCGCGGCCAGTGTTTTATTGGGAGATGCATATTCTTTTTTAGGAGAAACCCAGCCTGCAGAAGAAGCATTTTTATCTGCGTTAAAATCCACTCCTTATGACTTGAAAATCCAGGCAAAATATAAGGGATTAAAAGAAAAGGAAATTGAAAAAGAAATCCAAGGCCTTAAAAACAGGATTATAGGTGATGAATGGAGGATTTCTTTGCACTTGGATTTAGGCAAACACCTTTTTACGCTTGGCAAAATAGAAGATGCTGTGGAAGAGCTGCAACTGGCGGCCAAAGACCACAGTCGCAGCGCTTTTGCTTATAATTTATTGGGGCTTTGTTTCAAGGAAAACGGACAATTCCATATTGCTTTGGAGCAGTTTAAAAAAGCCTTAGAAAACCTTCCCCCAGAACTTAGGGAGTTTGGCAAAATTGCCCAGCTCAATATGGGGGGGGCTTACGAAGCCTTGGGGTTACTCATGAAAGCAGTTTCAACCTACGAAGGAGTGATGGGAGAGGATGTTCGTTTTGTAAGCCTTAAAGAAAAAATCCGGGATCTAAAAACCAGTAAGCTTTCTACTTTACGCAGCCGGTGTTTGGTTTGCATTTTAAGTAACCTGCAAGATAAAAAAATTATTGCGTTCTGGGGTAGAAGAACCAGGGTCAATAGCTTAAAAAAAGAAGAAGAACTAAGCATCTCGTTTGGCCAAGAACACAATAATAACGGTTTTGATCTTTTTATGAAGGGTATGTATGAAGGGGCAAAAGAAGAATTTTCTCTGGCAGTGCAGCTGGATGCCGGTTTTGCTACGGCTTTAAATAATTTAGGGGTAGTTTATTTGTTGGAGGGAAAAACCGAAGATGCACACGTTTGTTTTACAGGCGCACGGGAAAAAGAGGCGGACGTGGTTATTGCTTTAAACAATATTGGGGTCGCACATTTGATTAAAGGAGACTATGAAAAAGCCCTGAAGAATCTTGAGGCGGCACGTAAATTGGCAGGGCCAAACTCTGCTCTCAGTATAAATTTAGGGGATACCTACTTTTTGCTTGGAAGGGTGGAAGAAGCTTTTAAGGCTTATAAAGAGGTTCCGGATTTGGATGTATTGTCTGATTTTGTCTCACGCCGTCTAATGTTTCGTACTCCTCAAGGGCCTATTCATGTTCCCCAATAAAATTAAGCCGATAAAAATTTTCTGCTGGCTTTTTTTGTTTTTTTCCGTCTTAGGCGGAGGCTTTTCTTCTTATTGTTTTGCAAAAGAGCTCCCTGTGCATTTGGATGCGCAGTATCTTAAATATGATGAAGACGAAGAGATTCTTCTTGCTACCGGTGAGGTAAAGATCGAAATGGAAGACTTTGTTTTACGTGCGGACAGCTTAAAATTTGATGTAGCGGCTAATATCCTTACTGCGGAAGGAAGCGTCCAATTTGAAGTTAAAGACCGGTATTTGGCACAGGCAGACAGTTTGTTTTATGATGTTACCTCGGGGGAGAGCGAGTTTCGTAATTTTCATACGATCCTGACTCCGTCTAGGATTAAAGGAAAACTTTTCTTAAGTAGTGATACTTTACGTGACGAAGGGGAGATGCTGGGGGGCAAAGACGGGAAAATGACGACTTGTGATTATAGCAGTCCACATTACAGGATTATGGCCCAAAGAATGGAAGTTTATCCGGGAGATAAAGTAGTGGGCTACAATGTTACTTTTTGGGTAAGTAGGGTTCCCGTGCTTTGGACCCCCATATACATATATTCCCTCCAAAAGAAAAAGCAGCATTTTCCGGAATTTGGGCATAATGATGTGGAGGGAGATTATTTAAAGACCACTTGGGATTATTTTATCAATAACCAGGAGTTGGGGGTAGTGTTTTTGGATTATATGTCCAAAAAGGGGTGGGGTTACGGTTTTGCACATGAATACCAATTAGATTCCAGGCAATCAGGAGAGCTTTCCCTCTACCATGTGGATGAAAAAGATACCGGCATTCCGGATTGGGTAACCGGATTAAAATATAAGTATCAGGTTAATCCCAAAGCGGGAGTGTCTTTGGATCATAAATATTCTTACCGTTACCTGGTTCCTTCCGGCAGAAGCGATTATACTGATAACACCATCGGTTTTTCAGACCAAAATGACGGATCCTTGAACGTAAAATATCACCAGCGAATCAACCGTTATAATGCCCAGGGAGAAGATAATTTTAATTTTTCCCGCTCCACAAAGAATGTAAATAGCACTTTTTCCTATACCAACTATCGTCTCTTTTCCGGATATTCCTATGATACCGGAAATTTTGCTTATGGAGATCAAGCCTTTTTTATGTCCAACTTGAGCATGTCTACTAACATCAGTTATTTAAAAAACATAGCCACCCTCGGGGCAATTCCAGATGAAAGAGCGGATCCGGCCTTAGCTTTTGTTTACAAAGGGCCTTTTTATACTGTAACCGAAGCCCAAAATTGGTATTTGGATTTGGACGGAGACCGTTTTGTGACAGATGCAAATGTTGAATATGTGACTAAACAGCCGGAAATAACATTGGCTTTTAATTCCCTCAAATGGCAAGGAATAAATTTTAACCCTTCGTTTGGGGCAGGGTGGTTTACAGAAGCAAAAATGGTTCCTTCTTTGGGGATCATGAGAAGATTTTCTACGCATCGGTATTTTATGAACATGAGTGCTGATCGGACCGATGATATTGGCTTGGGTTCAAGGTTAACCCTAACTGGAAGTGCGCAGCAGTTGATGTATGATCCGGGGGATGCTCAATATACTTTAAGCGGTGGAACGGTTTTAGGCAGTGATTGGTTTTCTTTTGTAAAAAATAGTTTTGAGTATAAAAAAGTAGATACCGATGGGGGCTCCCCGTTTTTCTTTGATAAATTAGGGGCATATTCCAATTACTGGAAAGAAGCACTCACTTTTTATTATTTACAGTTGTTTACCTGGAATTTTACCGGTGGTTATAATTACCTGATCAATGATTACGAAGATGTTTTGACCAAGATGGTTATCAAGCCCGCAGAGAATTTCAATCTCCAATTCGACACTGGTTACAGAGTGGAAGAAAGGCAGTACCGTGATTTGGCTACTACGCTTCACTGGGAGCCGCTTAAAAAATGGCAGTTTGATTTTAGGGAAACACAAGACCTCAACTATGGACAGGTTAAAACTGCAAATCTTATGTCGGATTTGGAGTTTGGGGATGAGGGCAATTGGCAAAGGCATTGGCACCTAAAGATGTATAATGAATATGATGTTTTTGCCCAACAATTTTTTCTGCGTGACCTGATGATTGTAAAAGACCTGCATTGTTGGGACTTTAAATTTTCTTATTCCGACTACAGGAAAAGCTTTAGTTTTGCTTTTACTTTAAAAGCTTTGCCGGATGAACCCATGGGCTGGGCTCCTGAAAAAGGTTTTTATATGGAAACTTTTGAGAAAGAAAAGTCTGCATTTATGAAAGACATCCCTTATAATAAAGAAGCGGAAGGAAGACAATGATGAAAAATCCCAAATCCCAAATCCTAAATCCTAAATTATTAATATTATCCTTATTGGGATTTTGGATTTTGTCGTTTGGATTTATTACTGGGTGTGCAAGGACCGTTACCCCGGTGGTGGTTTTTGGAAAAACTGCAGTGGTAGAAGTGACTTTAAGGGGGAATGCGGATATTTCCCATAATAAGTATTATATGCTGGTCGGTTCCAGCGAGAGCTACCAGATACCAGTTTATCCTTACGAATTTATTGAACCGGGGCAAGCACCTACAGACCCTACTTTTAATCCGCAACCTTACCAAGCCACTTGGTATAGTTATGTGATTTTAGATAATAGCGCTATGTTTATGAGGGTTCCGGGACCGTTTACTGCTACGCAAGAAACCTATACCCATGCCCAAATCAGTACCTTTACTCCGCCAGCTACGGTTTTGCGTTTTAATTTGCCCTTGGATGAAGTTTTTCCATCAGGCATCCCACAGCGGGTTTATTTTAACTTTATTACCGTTGACCAGACCCGCTATTTAAAAGACCAATTAGCAACCAAATCCAACAGTCTTTTGACTTACACTAATACGGAAGTTGTGGGTAGTGATGATGAGGATTCGGGGATCAATGCCAGTTTAGATGTTATTAGTTGGAGGATTTTAATTCAATAATGTCTTTGTTTTTAGCTGTTATATCAGGGTTGTTTTTAGCAGTATTGTTTCCCAAGTTTAATTTGTTTTATTTGGCTTGGGTGGCCTTAATACCCTTTTTTCTTGCAGTTTACTCTGCACCGCATTATAAGAAAGCACTTTTATATGGTTTTATTACTGGAATCGTCTTTTTTGGAATTAACTTGTTTTGGATAACAGCATTGCAGGAATTTGTGGGGTTTTGGGCTTATTTGGCATGGTTTGGAGTAGCACTTTTACAAACCGTTTATTTTTTACTGTTTGCAGTTTGGGTGTGGTGGGCAAGAAATGCATCTTTGGAACATAAATTATTGGCCCTCCCTGCGGGATATGTCGCAGTAGAGTGGCTGAGATCTTTGGGTGCATATGGGGTTACGGCGGGTGGGTTGGGTTATAGCCAATCCCTATTTTTACCTCTTCTTCAGCTTGCTAGCATCTTTTCCGTGTACGGGATCAGCTTTGTGTTGGTTATGGCCAATGTTTTTCTGGCTGAAGCGATCTATAAGAGGAAGGCTAGCTGGAAAACAGGGGTGGGCTTAGGATTACTTTTGCTTTTGGTCTTAATGTTTGGTTTATATACCCTTGGTTCCAAGGTGTGTCACTCAAGCCCGGCAAAAAAGATTTTTCTAGTACAGGCAAATATTCCGCAAAAAGAGAAGATGGAGCCCAGCCTGGTTTTAAAACATTTATTTAAACATTTGGAACTTTCCAAAAGTATAGCCAAAGAAAAACCGGATTTTGTGGTTTGGCCTGAAACCGCGGTTCCTTTTTATCTGCTCAATGATTTCAATCTAAGCGGTTTTAGGCAGGATTTTTTTGCTGTCGTAAAAGAGGGGAATTTTAACTTAATCTTAGGAGTTCCGACTTATTTAAATATGAATGTTTATAATTCCATGGTTTTAGTTGATAAATCGACAAATCTTTCTCAATATAATAAAGAGAAATTAGTCCCTTTTGGCGAATATTTGCCTTTTCGGCCGCTACTTTTTCCTTTACTTTCAAAAACAGGGTTTTTGGAAGGGGATTATATACCAGGTAGAGATTTTGATTTACTTCAAGCAGAAGGGGTTAAAATAGGAGGAGCCATCTGTTTTGAGTCTACTTTCCCGGGACTAATCAGAAAAAGGGTGGTAAAAGGAGCAGAAGTCATATTGGTCATTACCAATGATGCTTGGTTTTTTAATTCGGAAGCCCCTTACCAGCATTTGCAAGCCGGTGTGCTAAGAGCGGTAGAAAACCGGCGTTATTTTATCCAATCAGCCAATACCGGTATTTCTGCAATTATTGATCCTTGGGGTAGGGTGGTTAAACAAACACAATTAAATGAACAAACAATTCTTAAAGGGGAGTTTTATCCCTGTAGAGCAAAAAGCGCGTATACGGTAACCGGAGATCTATTTGTCTTTTTTTGTTTGGCGATTGTAGCAGCTTATGGGGCAATTTTAAGAAAACGCTCCGCCAGGATTTGAGCCGCAAAATCGTCTACGGGTATGGGGGGGACTCTTAACGAGGTGGGGATTAATCTCCAAAGCCCTTTTGGCTTATTGGCTTCCCAATAATACTTGCGCGCTTCCATAGAAGAGTTTTGCTCCGGTACAAAAATAATATTGACCGGCAATTCCAGTTTAGCCACTTCTTTTTGCACCGGTTTTGAGTTGGTCCCGTTGCCGATTAAAATGATGGAAATCTTGTATTGGGCACAAATAGAAGCAATTTGGCTTCCCAGTTCTGTTAATAAGCAAGGTTTGCGCACCACGCATTTTTTTTCTGGGGAAAGTACGGCTAGGCCGCATTTTTCCCTGCCCGGGTCTATGGCTAATATGTAATCCATCTTTCCCCCTTTAGATCAAATTGAGTTTAAGCGTAACGTCTAATGGTCCAATGGCGTAAATGTCTTTTTTTGCAATTACGGTGACCTCCGCTTTTTGTTTGTAAAAGTAGATCTTTTTAGCCACTTTGCTGATTTCTTCATAAGGGATACTGCCAATATTTCCTTTTGCATCTGGCATTACCCCCTGGGTTTTAGCTGTTAGGTTTACTTTTTCCAGCAGAGAAAGGATCTGTTGTTCTATTTCCGGCATAGAAAGCATGCCGTTGATTTCCGTATACTCGATTTCTTCCCCTTTTTTGAAAACCAGGGTATTTGGCAGAACATTGAAAGAGGTATAAATGGTTTCTCCCCAAAAAGTATTTCGGTCCGCAATCAGCTGTACTATACTGTTATTTTGTTCTTGGGAGAGTCTTGCAATGGTTTTTTCGAATTCTACAGGAGAACAGTAAATAAGATGCTGGTCGCTTTTAATCCCGTAGCTTCTTATTTTTTGGTCTGCAGCAGAAAGAATTTGTTTTAGAATTGTTTGTAGGTTTGGGTTTTGGTGCGGATCTGTTACCAGGGTTGTAATCAAGGTGTCCCCTTTCCCAAAGAGGAGTGTTCCTTGACGGCTGGCGACTACTTGTTTTTCCAGTAAGTTCTTGGTTAGGGAAAGGGAGTTAATTTGTTCGCGAGCTTCTTTGAGGTTGGTTTGCAGGGTTTGGAGTTCATTCTCTAGTTTAATTTTTTCTTTTAATTTTTTGTCTAATTCATCTTTTTCCGTGTTTAGTGTCTGGTGTGTGATGCGTAGCTCTGTTTTTAGATCGTCCAGCCCAAACAATGCGGTGCGCAAGTTATCTGAAATAAGGCTGGCAAGGGTAAGGGTGACAAGGGCAACCACTATCCCGCCGATAATGGTAAAAGTGGTGGCAGTGTAGCGGGGCCTTAAGCGGAAGAAAGAGAGACGGTTTTTTCCCATATACCTGCCGACAAAATTGCCGATAAAAGCAATTATGCCCCCAAGGAGTGCAATGAAGATTATTGTTGTTATACCGAAATAGTTTTGCATTTATCCCTCTGCCGCTTGTTTTAAAAAGAACCAGCCTATGCCTGCGGTAATAAGGTTGGGTGACCAGGCTGCCAGCCAAGGTGGGAGTACCTCTAATTCCCCAAAGCTCATTCCTATAAACATGGCAATATAATAGAAGAAAATAATAATAATAGAAACACCAAGCCCAACCGAAGAGCTGGCGCGTCGGGGGGAAAGACCCAGCGGAGCCCCCAGTAGAGCAAAAACCAAACAAGCAAAGGGGATGGCGATTTTCATGTTGAGCTGGATTTTATAATCCGTAACTTTTGCTCCCATTTTTTGTTTTAAATCTATGTATTTTTTTAGCTCCCTGGTATTCATTCCTTCTGGGTTGCGGTCTCCAATATAAAAATCCTGGGGAGTGTACTTGATAGAGATTCTTTCTTCATCAAAACGGATAATGTGTTTATATTCCCCATTTTCTGAAAGGAGATAAATAATACCGTTCTTAAAAAGCCAGCTGTTTTCCTCTTTTTGCCAAAGAGCCTGGTTGGCGTTGATGATTTGGTTTAGTTTTCCTTCGTTAAATTCTTGTACAATGACCCCTTCCATTTGCGGGCCTTGCATCTTGCGGCAATAGAAGATTCTTTTTAGCGCTCCGCGTTCAAATTCAGGGACAAAAACATCTTGTTGTACGCGGGTATCTTTTTGTGTGGCGTTTTCCATGAGCAGGTTTTTAGCTGCTTCGTTGGATTGTGGCACTACTACCTCATAGAAGCTCAGGGTGATAAGGCTGATGATAAAACCGATGACAAGAATGGGCATGACAATACGATATAGACTAATACCCGAAGCCTTGAAAGCGGTAATTTCGCTGTCGTGTGAAAGCCTGGAAAAAGCTAAAAGTACCCCCAAAAGTGTTGCCATGGGAAATATATAGACCATGACCCCGGGGAGCTTAAATATAAAGAGTTGGAGCGCTACCAGCATAGGCATTCCTTTGAGCACTACTGCGCGCACCAGTTCAAACATGATCATGGAAGCAGAAAGAATAGCTGTAAAAGATCCCAAGCCAAAAAGGAAAGGGTCTATAAATTCTCGGGAAATATAACGGTCCAGGGTTTTGACCATGCTCATAGAGTAAACTTGTCTCCCAGATAGAGTTGTTTTGCTTGTTCGTTTTGAGCAATTTCTTCCGATTTTCCGGACATGAGGACTTTTCCTTTATGAACAATATAAGCACGGTCAGTAATTGCCAGGGTTTCTCTTACGTTGTGGTCTGTAATTAAAATCCCCAAGCCTTTTTGTTTTAAGTAGCGAATAATGTTTTGCAGGTCTGTAATGGTTTTTGGGTCAATGCCGGTAAAAGGCTCGTCTAAAAGCAAGAAGAGGGGATTAGTTGCCAGTGCCCTTGCGATTTCTACTCTTCTTTGTTCTCCGCCGGAGAGGGTATAGGCTTTTTGTTTTCTTAAAGCAGTGACCCCCAATTCGTCGAGTAGGGCAGTGAGTTTTGATTCGTATTCTGCTGGCTTAATGTGGGGATTGAGTTCCCAGAGGATTTTTATGTTTTCTTCTACTGTGAGCTTTCTAAAAATAGAAGCTTCTTGCGGCAAGTAACCGATTCCCATTTGAGACCTTCTGTGCATGGGGAGTTTGGTGATTTCATTTTCTTGTAAATATACTTTTCCTGCAGTTGGTTTTACCAGTCCCACAGTCATGTAAAAGGTAGTGGTTTTTTCTGCACCGTTGGGACCCAAGAGCCCTACAATTTCTCCGCGTCTTACTCTAATAGAAATTTCGTCTACTACCTTATTCTTTGCGTATGTTTTAACTAGTTTGTCTGTGCGTATTTCTTCCATGGCTAACGATTGGTCTCCTTTCTGATCTCTTCAAGTTTTTTCCAGGCAGCGCCTGAATCGATAGCTTTTCTAGCTGTTTCTATTCCTTCTCTAAGGTTTCCTGTTTTTCCGCCTACCAGGATTGCGGCAGCGGCGTTGATTAAAACAATATTTTTGCGGGAAT
The DNA here is from genome assembly GCA_026387795.1 of Candidatus Saganbacteria bacterium. GTDB lineage: Bacteria > Margulisbacteria > WOR-1 > JAPLLA01 > JAPLLA01 > JAPLLA01. The sequence continues at coordinate 15,297 of JAPLLA010000053.1, forward strand.
CCTTTTCCTGGCCTTGCAGTATCCGGATGGCAATTTCTGCGTTTTCCAGGGCGGATCCGCCTATTAATTCTTCTTTGCCAACACGTAATATCCCAAAGTCTTCGGGCTTAATAAAATAAGTTTCAATTGTTCCATTTTTTAGGTGGGAGACCTTGGTTTTTTCGGAAATCGATATCTCATCTAATCCGTCTGCTCCATGTACTACCAGGGCTTCTTTGGCTCCCAGGTTTTTTAAGACTGCAGCCATAATGTCTGTCAGGTCCTCGTGAAAAACACCTAGAACTTGGAATTTTGCACTAGCTGGGCTTGTTAACGGTCCTAAGATGTTAAATACGGTACTAATGCCAATCTCACGTCTTGTGGGCATGGCAAAGCGCATGGCTTTGTGGAAATTTGGGGCAAAAATAAAACCAAAACCGACTTTATCTATGCATTCTTCTACTTTTTTTGGATCCAAGTCTACTTTGACTCCCAATGCTTCTAATACATCTGCAGAGCCGCATCTGCTTGATATGGAGCGATTGCCGTGTTTTGCGATAGGGACTCCTGCTGCAGCAGCTACGATTGCAGAAACTGTTGAGATGTTAAAGGTGTTGGAATGGTCTCCGCCTGTTCCGCATGTATCAACAAGGTTTGGGGTATGCGGATAGATGTTGGTTGCATGTTCCCTCATTTTTTCTGCAAAACCTGTGATCTCGTCAATACTTTCACCTTTGGTATGCAGAGCAACGAGTAGGGCTGCAATCTGAGACGGAGTAGCATTTCCTTGCATGATAAGGTCCATGGCAAGGCCAGCTTCTTCCCTGGTTAGGTTATGTCCTTCAACTACTTTTTTGATATGGGGTTTTAGGGATCCCGCACTCATTATGTTATATTTTTTAATAATAAGGAGCGGGACAATCTCAAATCACCAAAATTCAAAAGTTTTAAACATTGGAATTTGATAATTTGAATTTGTTTAGAGTTTAGTTTTTAGGATTTAGAGTTTTACTTAGTATCCTGAAAGTAGTCCCAGATAATTTTACCGATTAGCAGCAGAATAAAGATCCCAACAATAATATCCAGGATATGTCCATATTTACGGATCAGCATCCAGTTGCTGCCAAGCATAAAACCTATGTAAGTAAGGGCAAAACACCAGGGGATGGAACCGAGAAAAGAATAAATGGCGAATTTTGGAAAGTTCATTTCCGCCACTCCTGCAGGAAGGGAAATAAAGGTCCTGATGATCGGCAGGTTCCTTGATAGGAATACTGAAAAATCTCCCCACCTTTCAAAAAACTTTTCTGCATGGTGCACTTCTTTCTCTTTTACGAAGAAGTATTTGCCGTATTTTAATATAAAAGGCCTGCCGCCGTAATAGCCAATGGCGTAAGTAATGACTGCTCCTATAAGGTTGCCAAAAGCTCCTGCTAAGGTTACCAAGATCAGATTAAGTTTGCCGGCAGAAACAAGAAATCCTGAAAAAGGCATGATGATTTCAGAAGGGATGGGGATGCAAGCGGACTCAAAGGTCATTAGAACCGTGATGCCAATATAGCCGATTTGGGAAATAATACTGGTTACCAGCTGGACCAGTAAATCAATAATTTGTGTGACCAAAATTTAACCTTCTTTTTAGTGTCCCGAACAGCTTGAACAGACTCCGCCGCTGCATTTGCCGCAAGAACCGCTCTGTTCTGTTGCCACATCATTAAAAGCAATTCCTTCCGGCCGGATCTGTTTTATCCCTGTAAAAAGCCGGAAGACATTATCCGAGAGACAGTTTGGACAATGTAAATCCGGGATGTCTTCGTTCATCCCTTTTTCGATCTCAAAAACTGTTTCGCACTTTTTGCATTTGTAATCGTAGAATGCCATGCCTGAATTATAACAAAGAATTTGTACGGTTGCTGAAATTTTTACCATAAAGAAGCGATAGTAAAGATGTAAGAATCAATAAATGGTTAGGAGTGGAAAAATGGGAGAAGTATCTGCTGCTAGACAACTGAAGGCAATCGCTAGGGAAGCGGACCGGCAGGCGCTGGCATATGGTCAAAAGATTCGTGCGCAGTTTGGGAAGTTGCCTGTTAAAGAACAAATTCAGGGTTTAGCGCAACTAGTCAAAGAATATAAAAAAGGGGTATACGGTGTTGAAGGGCGGCTTTTCGAATTATATAGGGAAAATTATGCGGGTAGACAAAAACCAGGGGAGCTAGACTGGCAGTCAATAATGCTTGACCTTGTGAACCATGATTTGGCGCATTTGAGGGATCATATTTCTGGTCAGCTTGCATATGGGGCAAAGAAGAGGGGGAGCGAACCAATAGATTTTAAAATACAGCAAGCAGTAGGAGAGTTAGTAAAACGTAGCGGTGAATATTTGGTTTTTGCCAATTATCCTTTACGGATTATAGCAACACTGGCAGCCCAGCAGGAGTGTTTAGCTCCTGCTTATGCGCATTTTAGCCTAGAAAAGATGTTTGAATTAATCGCTTTGAGTGGTTTTTTTCGGTCGCTTGTAGAGGGAACCTGGAATACTAATTTTCAGGTTGGAACATACAGCAAAGAAAAAGCGGCTGACCCTGCTTATGCAGGGATATTGACCCATCTTGAGCCAGGGTTGAAATTAAAAACAATTGAACCGTATGTAGTTTCCATTTTTTATAACCTGATAAAAAATGCATTCAAAATCATGCTCTGGGATCCAGATGGAGAACCTGTGCCTGGAGCAAAGGTTGTAGTTTCAGCTTTGACCCATCCAACCTATCCTTCCGTGGCAGTGGTTGAAGTGATTGATAACGGGCCAGGGTTTGATCTAAGGACAATTTCACAGCAAGCACTTCGCATTAAGACGTCCTCACCTGGATCTGTTGGTTTATCAGCAGAGATTCAGGATGCTATAGAGCGGCTGAACGGGTCGCCTTATGCATATTCGATTGATGTTAATGAATTAATGCGTTTGGTTTTTCTCTATCGGTTAACTGCTAGTGCCGGGGGAGGGCTTGGATCGGGTTTAGGGTTGTATGGGGCAAACCAGCTTTCAACGCAGCTCCATGGAAGTTATGTGGTGGGTATGAATCACCAGAAAACAGAACCTTTTACTACTGGAGCGCGTTTTATGTTTTTCTTGCCCAAAGATCCCTATGCTTTTATGCCGGACCTTTCTCTGTTGACCAAAGATGTTCAGTATGGAGCATTGGAAACGCCAATTTTTAGGGGATAGAAATTATCCGGTTTACCAATTTTCAGCAATGAGGTTTTATTATGGGAACAAGAGCAGTAGGACAATTGGACATAATGCTTGCGCAGGCAAGGAGTCTTTTGCCGATGAATGCAAAAGCAAAAAAAGCAAGGGGATTGGCGTGCCTTTTGGAAATACGCCGCATAGCACCAGAAAATCCCGCTGCTTTTGCACTAGCCAAAGTTTATTTCCTGGAATTCGCTTCTATTGCAAGGCAACGTAGAGAGTGGGGGGAAGAGGCAGAAGCCCGCAGTGCTTGTGAACAAGCGCTTTCAATCCCTTTTACTAGAGCGGAGTTAGGGAGAGATATTCAAATTGATGGAGCAATAACAGCAATGGAAGAGATGTACGGTGCGCAAAGAAAAATAGCTCCTAGTGTTCCGTATACGCCGGTAGTTGCTCCTCCAGTAGCTCCAGCAAAAACTGCACATTCTTCTCAAGCTCCTTGTATGCCATCCGCAGTTTTAGCCCCTTCTGACTCTGATCAGGGTCTCAGTGAGATTGCAGTTTTTTGTAATGCTTATTTAAGTATGTTGCGCAGGGATTTTCCTTTTTTGAATGAGCCTCTCAAGGAAGGTCGTATTAAAAGGGTTGGACATGGAGATGAAAAGCGAGTTGTTAGAGCAGCAAGACGATTGGAACAGCGGCTACAAGTTATACGGTTTTTAAGAGGTCATTCGGAGATGAAGAGTGCGGGCATAAAACACAGTAATCGTCCAATATTTAGTTTGATTACTGGTCAGGAGGAATATAGGGTGTTTGGAAAAAGAGCGGCTACTGCTTTTCTTGAAGCAAGGGTTGCCGCAGGACTTGAACACAACCCTGCAGCTTTAGAACGGATTAAAACTGCGATACGAGAAGAATATGAGGCAGCAGTAGCTAAGGAGTAATCACGACAATGTTTGAGCTTAGTAGAAGGGTTTGTTTTTATAGGGATGGAGGATCTTCTCCTTCAAAGCCTGTGGCACCAAGGAGAATTATTGTAAGGCTTCAAGCGCCAGTGGTTCAGCCTGTGCCTGCGTCAAAACCATCTGCATTGTCTTCTGCAGCAGCAAAAGCAGCGGAAAGAGCAGATCGGAAAAGATTAACAGCAGAAACAGGCAGAATGGAAAGACTGATGGAAATGGGAAGGCACATCCTTGAAAAAAAAGATCTTACTGTAGCGGATCTTGATATGGCTTTGGGTATTTTTGCCAGGGTCTACAGAGACGATCCTTCTCATGTGGAAGCAGCCAGAGCAGTTGTGGATATCTTTTACCGTGAAACAGGATTAGCTGCGGAAGTGTTTACGGCTGACGATGTGGAAGTACCGGGTTTAACTCCTCCGCAAAAAGCATCAATAGTTACTGCTTCCAGAAGTTTATATGTGGCCAGAATTTTATCCGAGATTCCTCCCGCACAAATGACCGAAGAAGGGATTCGCAGCGCAGCACCGGAAATCGTACCTTTTATTTTTGGCATACCAGAAAAGCCTGTTCCAGATGGATTGGCCGCAGCACTGGAATTTATGTATTTGTGTTATCCGGAAACGCGACCCGTAGTAAAAAAGAGGGCGGGGGGGGGAGAGGAAGGAGCGGATTTGCGGTTGATTGTAAAAAGGGTTGAGATTGGAGAGGCATTATTAGAAGCAGCAAGGAAGAGTTTTGATGCGGGGCGATATGCAGAAGCAGCAGAAGGGTTTAGCCATGTTTTACCATTGGAACCTGGTAATGTAGAAGCTCTTTGCTCTTTCCATTTAAGCGCACTTAGAAGAGATTATCCTTTTTTGGTGGGTGCAGAACCCGAAGTTACTATGCACCGTCCGGTAAGAAGGGTAGAACATTTACTCTTGGCAAAGCTGGAAGGAGTCAGGGTAAAGCCTCGAACAGCAGGAAGTAGAGAAATTGAAAGGATAGAAAGGGAAGTGGCACAAGCCAGAGAGGTTAGGTCTTTAGAAGAATTGGTTGCCAGCGGAGAGTTGTTTGCAAAACCTATTGCAGAAATTAATCGTCCTGGCCGTTTAGAGCTTGAAATTCAAGCCCAAAAAGATGAACTACTAGTAACAGCAAGAGAGTGTTTTGAACGTGGTGAATATGCGCAGGCAGCAGAAGCATTTTACTCTGCACTGGAATTGGACCCTGTTGACGGAGAAATGTTTTTTAGGTTTCATCTAAGTGCATTACGCAGAGACTATCCTTTTTTGCTAAATCGTGAGGAGAGAAATATTGAACAGATCAGGGTTTTTCTTTTGGAAGAGAGATTTGAAAAAACATTAAAAGTAATTCCGTTTTTAAGGGAAAGGCCGGCAGTTTCTATTGATGAGATCAGGGCCGGAAAAGAAGGAGATCCTCTTTGTGCGGAAATTTTGCGTTATGTGGATCACAGGGCTTGCTCTAGGGTGGTAGGGAATTTTTATGATGCGCAGGTTGTTTCAGGTGTGGTTTTAGATTTAGAAGCTTGGGATCAGTTCAAAGTAGAGATAGAAGCAGAAGCAGCTTCTCTTGCAAATGTATTATCCCTAGAAAAATGTCATGAGAAACATGCGGTGCTGGCAGAAGCAATGGAATGTTTTGGAAGGGCTGAATATGAGCAGGCAGAGAATGTTTTTGGCAGAGTGCTGGAGATTGACCCCAACGATATTTGGGTTCTTTGCCATCTGCTTATTTGTAGGATGGAACAGGCAAATGTGCTATTTCCCGAAAACGGGGCCAAGAGTGTTCAAAATAAAGGGACTGCAATAGTGCGGGTTTTGAAGCATAGTATACAAGTACTGGATTTTATAAGAGCACATCCATTGTACAGTACAACAGAAATACTTGAAGCAGATAGTGTGGTTTTTAATTTAATTACAGGGGGTTCCGAACGAAGCATGTTTTCATGCATTTCTGATGCAAGGGTATGTGCGGGTGTAATTTATGATCCCACGGTGCTGGAAAGTATGAAAATGCATATCCAGGAGAGAGTTGCTAGTACCCGTAACGAGATTACAACATATGTTCTACCTATGCCTGTTCCAAAAGAGCGTCAGGCGCGTACTTTTACTCCTGTTCCACCACTTCCGGCTGATATTAAAACCCGAAAAGATGCTTTGGTAGCAGAAGCTCAAATGGCATTTAGGGAAAAAAGATATGCAGAAGCTGTTGCTTCTTTTCACTCTGCAGCTGAACTGGATCCCAATGATATTGAAGTTTTCTGTAATGTTTATGTAAGTATTCTGCATCGGGATTATCCATTTTTGGATGTGCCCCCTAGAGAAGGGTGGGGTAAGAGAATCGGACGTGGTTATGAAATGCGATTTTTTAGGGCAGAGCGAAGATTGAGGCAGAGGCTGGAAGTAATCCGGTTTTTGGGTAGTCATGCAGGTATGAGATATGTGGATTTAAGAAAAGAGGGTGGACCAATATTTAGTTTAATTGTTGGTCAAGAGACTTTTCGGGTGTTTGGAAATGGAGATGCTCCTGCTTTTCTTGAAGCAATGGTAGCTGCAGGACAGCATTATGATCCAGCAATTATTGCAGGGATAAAAGAGGATATTGTTAAAGAATATAGAGCTGCTACAGGTGAAGCTAGAGACGAAGCGTAAGTTGCGCCTCTTTTTCCTCTTTCCTCTTTCTAAGTGGGATTTACAGCGCATTTTAACGATAGATATATAGGGGGAATAATATTTCCATGCAAGCAGAAAGAGTATGTTGTGCAAGGCATCCTGAATTTGTGTATCCGCATTTTGCAAAGGCACAAGCGCCAACTAATGGGGTTTTTAAAGAAACTCCTCCGCCCGGGACCACCCATTATTACCGCGGAATGAAGGACGAAAGGGATTTACCCTGCTTATTAAAGGAAAGGTATCAAATTGGTCCGCATGATACAGATCCTGTTGCAGCATCAGGATACAATCAGACTGTCATGGGCTTTTGGTTTAATGGGGGAGAACATGAACACGCAACGGGTCATGATGAAGATCTTTATCCTATGGCATCAGGGCTTACTCCTGAGCATTTAGATTTTAGATCAAAAGTGGTAATGGTTAGAAGATTTGGCTTGGATCCAACTACTTCTGCATGGAGACCGCATTTAGGGACAGAATGGAATAGGGCTTTTACTGAATTAAGAGACAATCCTGCGGTTTCAACCATGTTACAAGCAGAAGATCTTTTGGGGGGATTAGGTGTATCCAAGGATGTCATCTTCCCGTTTCTTGCTCACTTGGATCCAAAAACCGTAATTGATGATTTAAAGTTTATCCAGGCACAACTGGGTGCACTAAGATTAACCGCTTCTGAGGAAGAACTTAGTCCGGAAAATCCCAAGTTATATTCTCCTGAACGCCCTCTATTTGAAAGGGAACAGCAGGCAAGGCGCTTTAAAGATGAAATTGCAATAACTGCTTTTCTACCAGTACCGGAAACACCCGGTACAACGGTTACTGTAAATCGTGTTAACTTAGAAAGAGTAAGGCTATTGCTCCAGGAATTGTCTTGTAAGCCAGATCAAGCTACATTATATAGACTGTTATCAAATAATCCTTCATTAGTAGAGTTTTTTAAGTCTTATTTAGAAAAGCCAGAACCCATGTTAGCAAGACCGGGTTTCCCGCTTCCAGATGCATATGCCTTTGCATTGCCGGTACACACTTACAAATCTAACCTCTAAGTTGCGGTCTTCCCCTTTTTTGTGTTAGTATTTCCTTAATGGCAAAAAAGATCTTAACCTTCCAGGAAATTATTGCGAATCTAAATAATTTCTGGGCAAAACAAGGATGCATTATTCAGCAGCCTTATGATATGGAAAAAGGTGCAGGGACCATGAATCCTGCAACCTTCTTCCGTGTTTTAGGCCCAGAGCCTTTTAATGTTGGCTACGTTGAACCATCCCGCAGGCCCACAGATGGCCGCTACGGTGAAAACCCAAACCGCCTCTCCCATTATTATCAATATCAAGTGATCCTTAAGCCTTCTCCTTTGGAAGTCCAAGATATCTATCTTGATAGTTTAAGAGTGCTGGGAATAGATCCAGCTAAGCACGATGTCCGTTTTGTGGAAGACAACTGGGAATCTCCAACCTTGGGAGCAAGCGGTGTGGGCTGGGAGGTGTGGGCAGAGGGTATGGAAATTACTCAGTTTACCTATTTCCAGCAATGCGGGGGATTGGAACTAAAACCGATCAGCGTAGAAATTACTTACGGTTTGGAACGGATCGCTATGTTTATCCAAAATGTAAAAAGTGTTTTTGATTTGCAGTGGAACGATAAAATTAAATATGGCGACGTCCACCTTCAATCAGAAAAAGAGCATTCCAAATATAATTTTGAGCTGGCAAATGTTGAGATGCTTTTAAATCTTTTTAATCAATTCGAAAAAGAGTCTTTAGCGATTATTGAACAAAAACTTCCTTTGCCTGCATACGATTATGTCTTGAAGTGCTCACATACTTTCAATCTCCTTGATGCTAGGGGAGCGGTTTCTGTTACAGAGAGGATGGCGTACATCTTAAGGATCCGCAAGCTGGCACAAAGGTGCGCGAAGCTTTATTTGGAGAGCAGAGAAGAGCAAGGATTTCCCTTATTAAAACGTTAAAGATGGTTAAAGAGGGTTAATGATGGTTACTAAAAAGTTAAATGCAATATTGGAGATTGGAACCGAAGAGATTCCTGCGCGTTTTGTGCGGGAGTTTTTGGATGACCTAAAGAAGAAAGCGGAAGAAAAACTGGCTGCCAACCGCATTGAATATCTATCCGTACGAACCCTTGGGACCTATCGCCGCCTTACATTATATATAGAGGGAATTGCCCCAAAACAGATTGATCAAAGCTTTGAAGCAAAAGGTCCGTCCAAAGAAATTGCTTTTGATAAGGAGGGTAAACCTACGGGGGCAGGAATTGGTTTTGCCAAATCCCGTGGGGTGGAGGTTAAGGATCTAATCATTAAGACCGAAGGGCCCAAGGAATATGTTTTTGCACGCGTGTTTAAAAAAGGACAGCCTACAGAAAAGATTTTACAAACCTTGTTTCCGGAAATTATCACTTCCCTTTATCTTCCGCTATCAATGAGGTGGGGAGAAGGGGACTTTAAGTTTATCCGTCCGATCCATTGGCTTCTTGCTTTAATCGGTAACAAGCCGGTTAAATTTATGTTGGCAGGGATCACATCTTCAAATAAATCTTTTGGGCATCGCTATATGGTGCCAAAAAGCGATGATGGCCATCATCGCTTTTTGGCCTTTGGCAAACAGCCGATTGAATTATCAACTTATCTTAAAGCCTTACAAGCCACAAAGGGGTTATGGTTGATCACGAGGAGAGAAAAGCAAAGATCAAAGCTGCAATCTCTGCTTTAGCTGCAAAACAGAAAGGACAGGCCGTGATTGAAGAAGATTTGCTGGAAGAGGTTACATTCCTGGTTGAATATCCCTCTTTTGCTGTTGGCAAAATCAATCCAGATTTTCTTAAACTTCCTTCCGCGGTACTGGTTACAAGTCTAAAGAAAAATCAGAAGGCTTTCCCTGTTATTGGGGCAAACGGTAAACTTCTTCCTTTCTTTATAGTAGTTGTGGACAATCAAAAATCATTGCCAGTTGCAGGCGGTAACGAAAGAGTTGTTACTGCACGGCTTTCGGATGCAGCTTTCTTTTTTGAGGAAGACAAACAAGTTCCCCTTGGTAATAGAGTGGCAGAACTTAAGCATGTTGCGTTTCTAAAAGATTTAGGGACCATGTTTGATAAAAAAGAGAGGGTAAAGCACTTGGTTGCGTGGCTTGCAAAACAATTAAAGCTTGATGGCGGGATAGAAGAAAACATGGTGCGTGCTGCTGAACTGTACAAAGCAGACCTTGTTACCAAGATGGTGTTTGAATTTGGTGCGCTTCAAGGAATAATGGGTAAAGAATATGCTCTAATAGCCGGGGAAAAGAAAGCAGTGGCAGAAGCTATTTATGAGCACTATCTTCCACGTTTTACCGGAGATAAGCTTCCCCGTACTAAAGAGGGGATAGTTTTATCTTTGGCTGATAAGATTGATACTTTGGTTGGCTGCTTTGCATTGGGATTGGTTCCCACTGGCTCTGCGGATCCTTTTGGTTTAAGAAGAGCTGCGCAAGGGTTAGTGCAAATTGTACTTACAGAACGCATTGATTTGGATTTAGAAGAGTTGTTTGAAATATCTTATAAGTCTTATAGTGGCCTATTAAAGGACAATAAAAAGAAGAAAGAGTATGCAGAAGTTAAGAGTACTCTTTTTGATTTTATTAAAACCAGGGTAAAGAATATTTTGCTTGAAGATGGTTATCGCCACGATGTGGTAGAAGCTGCTCTGGGCGGGTTCAACTACATCTGCGATGCGTATGCTAAAGCCCGGATTGTAAGTGAAGTTGCGGATACGGATTGGTTTAAAGGAATATTCATGTCTGCAGACAGGGTAATTCGTTTGGCAGTTAATGCAAAAAGGGAAAACGTTATTCCAGAAGACTTGGTTGATCCGGAAGAAAAGGTGTTGCATGAGTTATATCTAAAAGTTAATTGGGAAGTAGAGGAGAAAATTAATAAGGATGATTTTAAAGGTGCTCTTGAGATTTTAACCGGGTTTACGGCTCCGCTGGAGGAGTTTTTTAATAAAGTAATGGTGATGTGTGATGATGAACGCCTTAAAGCCAACCGCTTGGCCTTACTTAAGACCCTTGAAAGAATGTACCAAAACCTGCTAGATTTTACGAAATTCACAATATAAACATTACTGTAGCAAATTGTTTTATAATAACATGCAACTTTTTTGTCTTTAAACTCGATAATAGTAGTAATTGGAGGATACAATCATGGTTCCTATCACATTTGATTCCCCTGCTTTTACTGCTTGGGCTGGTAGTGCCTTGTTGGATGGTAAGGTTTCGTCCAAGGAAGCCAATGCTTTGTTGGAAAAAGTGATTGAGGATGGGAATGTTTCTTCGGATGAGGTGTATGATTTAGCAAGGTTATTAAAAACAGAAGAGCTTGATCTTTCCGGCATTACCAAGTCGGACAAAATAAAATTAGGATTACTGGTTTCAATTTATGTCAATAATAATATCAGGGACAAAGAAGTGCTTTATAAAGCAGTGCCTAAGGCATTGGTTAGGGAAGCGGAAAATGGTTTATGCGAAGTGGATTTAAATCCACGAGGCGTTTTTCAGAATCCGGATTTAGCGGTAGCCCTGGATGGAGAAATTATTGTCAATTATTCAACCATTGTTTCGGATCAGGCAAAGTATCAGCGTTATTTGGATGATTGCGGGTTAATAGAGAAAAAAGGTGCGAATGGGGTTTACCGGTTTTATGCAAAAGAGACAGGCAAAGAAGTTTCTACATTAGAGGCTTTTGTCGAAATTCAAAGAGCCAGGTTTTTGGATACGACCTTCAATCCCCCCTTAACCAGTGGCCAAAAAGAGGAATTCCTGCAATGGTTTAAAGATAAAAAGTTTATTCCGGTTGAAACTACTCCAATCTTGAAAGGAACCGGGCCGGTTGCTTTAGAATTATACGATATAGAAAGTAAGCGTGCTTATGCGATTTTTATCCCACTTATCCAAGAAGAACATAATGTGGCTGACCGTAATCGTATTGGTGGAATGGCTTTGCTTTTCTTTCCTTCTACTTATAACGAATATCGAGAGGGCTTTAATAATTTTCGGGTCTACTCCCAATAACCCCGTATTAACATTGTTTTTGTTATAATATAGCCAAAAAATAACGATTTTAGGCGTAAAAATACCTCTTTTATTTGCCATCTTATTATAGTATAATCCACATGTTTGTTTCCGGTGTCCACCGAAGCTTTAGCGAAGGTGGATTTTAGGTGGAGGAGGAAAAGGTTATAGATGAGGATGTCGAAGCTTTTGGCTCCCACGCTCCGTGAGGACCCAAAAGAGGCAGAGGTTATTTCCCACAAATTAATGCTTCGCGCAGGTTACATCAGGAAGCTCGCTGCAGGCATATACGAATTTTTACCCCTTGGCATCAGAGTAGTCCTGAAAATCTCCCAAATTGTAAGAGAAGAGATGAACCGTGCCGGTGCACAAGAGCTCTTCTTCCCGGTAATACTTCCTGCGGAATTATGGAAACAAACCGGACGCTGGGATATTTATGGTGACGAATTGTTTCGGATCAAAGACCGCCACGATCGAGATTTTTGCCTTGGTCCTACACATGAAGAAATCGTCACCACTCTGGTAAAAAACGAGATTAAGTCTTATAAACAACTTCCGATAAATCTTTATCAAATACAGACTAAGTTTAGAGATGAAATACGTCCTCGCTTTGGTGTTATGCGTGCCAGAGAATTTCTAATGAAGGATGCATACAGCTTCCATGCATCAGAAGCAGACCTGGACCTTGAATATAAGAATATGTATGAAACTTACTGCCGTATCTTTAATCGCTTGGGACTTAAATACAGGGTAGTAGAAGCAGACCCAGGAGCAATTGGCGGAGGCTTTTCCCAGGAATTTATGGTCTTGGCAGATAGCGGCGAAGAAGAGATATTTTATTGCGATAAATGCAATTACGCTGCGAGCAAAGATGGTGCAGCTATCAAAATCCTAAATCCTAAATCCGAAATCCTAAACAATGTTCCAAATTCTAAATTCGAAGAAATACATACGCCAGAACAGAAGACAATCGAACAAGTTGCTTCTTTTTTGAAAGCCAAGCCGGAACAGATGATCAAGACCATGATTTACGAAGCAGGAGACAGTGCGGTTGCGGTTTTGGTTAGAGGCGACCATGCTATTAACGAGGCAAAAGTGAAAAAGTTTTTAGGTGCCCAAAATCTTGCTTTAGCTTCAGAAGAAGTAATTAAAAAAGTTACCGGTGCTCCAGTAGGCTTTGCAGGTCCGGTTGGACTCTCTGGTGTACGCATTATTGCTGACCAGGCAGTTGCGGCAATCGAATCAGGGGTTACTGGTGCAAACAAAAAAGATTATCATCTTAAAAACGTGGTCTTTGGCAGAGACTATGAAGCAGAGCTTTCCGACCTTCGCTATGCAGCAGAAGGTGATGATTGTCCCAGGTGCCAAGGCGGCAAGTTTGGGGTCTGCCGCGGTATAGAAGTAGGCCATATTTTTAAACTCGGGACAAAATACAGCAAAGCTTTGGAAGCTACATATCTGGATGAAAACAACCAAGCGCAAAACTTTATCATGGGTTGCTATGGCATTGGGGTAAGCAGGATTGCTGCGGCAGCTATAGAGCAAAACAATGATGACTTTGGAATCATTTGGCCAATACCAATGGCCCCTTATCAGGTAGCAGTAATCCCTGTGAGGATTGATGATGAAAAACAGGAAAGTGCAGCCTTAAAAATCTATGAGGAGCTGCAAGGAGTGGGGATTGATGTGATCCTGGATGACAGGGATGCTTCGCTTGGGGTGCGGTTAAAAGATATTGATTTAATGGGTTTTCCGGTCAAGATTATAATTGGTCCCAAATCCCTCCAGGAAAACAAAGTAGAAGTCAAAATGCGCACTGAAAAAGTTGCGGCATTGGTTCCGGTTTCGGAAATATTGTCTTACATTCAAAAAATCTTAAAATAAAGGCGGTAAACAAAACATGTGTGGTATTTTTGCGATTGCTGCAAAAGAGAATATTATTGACGATTTGTTTCTGGGTACATTCTATTTGCAACATCGCGGCCAGCAGTATTGCGGGATTTCTACTTGGGGCGGGGATGGGGTGAGGATCCGTACGCACCGCGGGATGGTTAGAGAAACTTTTTCCAAGGATTTGGTAGGACTAGAAGGGACTATGGGGATTGGCCACACTTCTTTAAAAGACCGCCAGCCGATCAAGCTAGATTCTAAAATGGGAGAATTTACGGTTGCGTTTGAAGGAAACATTGTCAATGCCAAAGAGATCATGGATGACCTCAAAAAGCAGGGACATTCTTTTTATTCCGATGCGGATATAGAGATCATTGGAAAATTAATTGCCCAGGGTGATGATTTTATTGATGGGATTAAAAGAATGGCTGCCAAGATTCGGGGTGCTTATGCGCTGGTCCTTTTATCCAGGGGAAAGATTTATGCGGCCAGGGATAAACACGGTTTTAGGCCAATGATCATAGGTCAAAGAGCGGACGGGGCAGTGGCAATAACCTCTGAATCATGTTCTTTTGTAAACCTTGGTTTTTCTATTTTGAGAGATGTAAAGCCCGGAGAAATCCTGGAGGTAGAGGATTCAACCGTAAAAACCGTAGAGATTTTGCAAAGCAATTTGGTGCAGTATTGTACTTTTGAATGGGTTTATACTGCCAGCGTTGCTTCTACTATTGACGGGATGTCGGTAGATATTGCACGCAGGAATCTGGGGGCAGCGCTTTCTAAACGCTATCCTGTTAATGCCGATGTGGTATGTGCGGTTCCAAATTCAGGAATTGGGCATGCTATTGGTTATGCACAGCAGTCAAAGATCCCTTTTGACCATGTTTTTGTGAAATACGATTATGCGAGCCGTAGCTATACCCAGCCTACCCAGGCTGAACGCGACCGTGAAGCCAAAGTTAAATTAATTCCTATTCCCGCAAAAATTAAAGACCGCAGAGTGGTTATTTGTGATGATTCTATTGTACGCGGTACGCAAATGAAAAACGACCTGATGGTAAAACTCCGGAAAAACGGGGTCAGAGAAGTACACGTCAGAGTGGCTTGCCCGCCGCTTAAAGCTCCTTGTTTATATGGAGTAGCAACACGTTCAAAAAAAGAATTGGCTGCAAATGAAAAAACCGTTGAGCAGATCAGGGGATATATTGGCGCAGATGGTTTGGGTTATGCCACAATTGAGGACTTGGGCCAAGCGATTGGAAAACCTTTGGACCAGCTTTGCTTATCTTGCTGGACAGACGTTTATAAGGTGTAAAAATGAAAGAAGAATGCGGAGTTTTTGGCGTTTATAGTTTTAGCGACGAAGCAGTAGCTAAAACTACTTTCTATGGCCTTTTTGCCCTGCAGCATCGCGGCCAGGAATCTGCGGGTATTGCTGTTTCCGATGGCGAAGAGATTAAAAACTATAAGGCCATGGGACTGGTAAACCAGGTCTTTGACGAAAAAATACTGCAAAACCTCCCCGGCAAACTTGCGATTGGCCATGTCAGGTATTCCACCACCGGTTCTTCTACAATAGAAAATGCCCAGCCGATTAAAATGGACATGAAATACGGTCCCCTAGTGATTGCACACAACGGTAACTTGATTAATTCCGGTGATCTTAGGCAGGAATTAAAAGATAAAGGGATCAGTTTTGCAGGGGACACGGATTCAGAAGTAATGGCAGCCATGATTGCGACTTCCACCAAACAAGATTTGGAAGATGCGATTGTTGATACGCTTAAACATTGTAAAGGCGGATTTTCTGTGGTCATCTTAACCAAGGACAAATTAATTGCAGTAAGAGACCCAAATGGGATTAGGCCGTTGGTGGTGGGAAAACTTCCGGATGGATATGTATTTGCATCCGAAACCTGTGCACTGGATATTGTAGGCGCTGCTTTTATGCGTGACGTGGGAAATGGGGAAATGGTTGTTATTGATAAAGAAGGGCTGCATAGCCGTACCTGGAGCAGGGGAGAAAGAGAAGCACTTTGTGTTTTTGAGTTTATTTATTTTGCCAGGCCGGACAGTGATTTGGACGGCAGAAATGTCTATGAAGCCAGGGTGCAAATGGGAAAATATCTGGCCAAAGAGCATCCTGCGGATGTAGATATGATTATTGGGGTCCCTGATTCCGGTATTGCAGCTGCAATTGGGTTTGCAGCAGAAAGCGGGATCCCTTTTAGCGACGGCTTAATTAAGAATCGCTATGTAGGCCGTACTTTTATCCAGCCGACACAAAAGATGAGAGACCTTGGGGTAAAATTAAAACTTAATCCTTTAAGAGAGACCTTACGTGGGAAAAAAGTTGTGGTTATAGATGATTCGATTGTTAGAGGTACAACCAGCAGGCAGATTATTAGTTTACTTAGAGAAGTCGGAGTGCGTGAAGTGCATATGAGGGTATCTTCTCCTCCAATTACGCATTCTTGCTTTTACGGCATAGATACTCCAACGCGCGCAGAGTTAATTGCTTCAAACTTGAGCATAGAAGGAATTAGAAAGTATTTGGACGTAGAAAGCCTTGGTTATTTAAGTCTGGATAGTTTAGTGAAAAGCATTGGACTTGGACGTCGCGGCCATTGTCTGGCGTGCTTCAATAGCGAGTACCCGATCAAGGTACCAGAAAAACTAAAGAGTCTTAAGTTAATATTTAAATAACAAGGAGGTGAGTTGAAATGGGAGAGAGTGGTTATCCAAAATGCCAGAAATGCGGGAAAGCAGATTTAGTGCCGCTTTCGGATTTCAGCAATAATTCCGTTGCAATCCGTTATAAAGCATGGGCTTGTACAAATCCCAATTGCAGGTTTTTTATAGTACTGCGCGGCGGTGACGTTTATTACGGTACTGCTTCTGCAGAAAGCGCCAGATAAATTTTAATTGCAAAGGGTTAAGCTTATATGAAAAGAATGACCTATAAAGAAGCGGGTGTGGATATTGAAGCGGGTTACGAGGTTTTAAAACGCGTCAAAAAGCTTGGCCGCGGTTTTAAAAAAGACCGTTTTATCGGCGGGATTGGCGGTTTTGGCGGAGCATATTCCCTAAAAGGATTCAATTATAAAGAGCCGGTTTTGGTTTCCGGGATGGATGGGGTAGGGACCAAAATTAAATTGGCTTTTATGATGAATAAACACGATACCATTGGGATTGATTTGGTAGCCATGAATGTGGATGATGTGGTGGTGTGCGGAGCAAAACCTCTTTTCTTTTTAGACTATATTGCCTGCCACAAAGTAGAACCGGATGTGATCGAAGATATCCTAAAAGGGATTGTAGCAGGTTGTAAACAAGCCGGGTGTTTACTGGTAGGAGGGGAAACCGCAGAGATGAGTGACCTCTATTCGGAAGGGGAATATGATTTGGCTGGGGTGGCGGTAGGCATTGCAGACCGGAAAAAGCTTTTAGATAGAAAAAACATAAAAGTTGGGGATCAATTGATTGGACTTGCTTCTTCAGGCCTGCATAGCAATGGATACACATTGGCGCGTAAAGTGTTACTTGATGTAGCGGGGCTGGAACTTGGAGATAAAGTAGACGGGTTAAAGCGTACGCTTGGGGAAGAGCTTTTGGAGCCAACGCGTATTTATGCTGGTATTATTGTAAAATTCTTGGAAAAATTTCATCCGCGGGTGATTAGCCATATTACAGGAGGAGGATTTCCTGAAAACATTGGAAGGTTACTTCCGCAAGGCTTTGGAGTGGTGGTTCAAAAAGGTACTTGGCCCATTCCTCCTATTTTTGGTTTTTTCTAGAAACTTGGTAATGTGGAAGAAAAAGAGATGTATAAGGTATTTAACATGGGGATTGGGATGGTCTTGGTAGTACCCAAAAAAGAAGTATCTGCCATGCTTAAATTTCTTAAGCAAAACAAGGAAAAGGCGTTTGTAATCGGAGAAATAGTTAAGGGAAATGGAGTGAAAATAGTTTAATGTTACAGCTCACTGGAAACCTGCGACTAAATGTCGCGGTTTCCAGTAAGTTTTAAGCGAGCTATTTGGAAACCGAGGCATTCAGCCTCAGGTTTCCAACCTTTAGGAAGGATAATCTTGGTGTTAAAAATAGGCGTCTTAATATCCGGCCGAGGCTCTAACCTGCAAGCCATCATCGATGCTTGTGAAAAGGGAGAGGTCCCGGCACAAGTGGCTGTGGTGATTTCTAATAAGGCTGATGCATATGGTTTAGAACGCGCTAAAAAACACGGGATCCCAGCTGTGGTTTTAGAACCAAAGGATTTTAAAGATAAAGATGCTTATGAAAAGGAAATTATAGGAGTTTTTGATAAGGCTGGGGTTGGATTAGTCTGCTTAGCAGGGTACATGCGGATTGTGGGACAAGAGCTGCTAAAAAAGTATCAAGGTAAAATGATCAATATCCATCCAGCGCTTCTCCCTTCGTTTCCAGGACTGCATGGACAGAAGCAAGCGTTAGATTATGGAGTTAAAGTCTCAGGTGTTACAGTCCATTTTGTGGATGAGGGTTGTGATACTGGTCCTGTGATTCTTCAGACCGCGGTTCCTGTTCTAGAAAATGATACGGAAGGTTCTCTTTCGGATCGTATTTTAGAACAAGAGCATAAGCTTTACCCAATGGCAGTGAAACTCATTGCCGAAGGGAAGCTTAGGATCAAGGGAAGAAAAGTACAAATTCTTAAGTAAGGGGTGATCTGTATGGTAAAAAAAGCAAAGAAATCAAAAAAAGTTGCGGAAAAAGCTCCGGCAGTAAAGAAAGCGGCAAAACTGCTCAAGAGCCTGGTTTTGATGAGCGTTTCGGATAAGAGTGGTTTGGTGAAGTTAGCAAAGAGCCTTAAAAAACTTGGTATGGATATTGTTTCTACCGGAGGGACTGCAGAAGAATTAAAAAAAGGAAAGATCAATGTGATTGGTGTCTCCAGTTTGACTAAATACCCGCAAATGTTGGGTGGCAGGGTAAAAAGCTTGCATCCCATCATACATGCCGGGATATTGGCAGATAGGGATAAAGAAGATCATGTGGCTGATCTTAATCGGTTTAAGGTGCGGCCGATTGATATTGTAGTCTGCAATTTATATCCGTTTGAAAAAGTGATCAGTAAGCCCGAATTTACCCACGAAGAAGCAATTGAACATATTGATGTCGGAGGACCGACCATGCTGCGTGCCGCTGCAAAAAACTATAAGCATGTAGCCATTGTTGTGGATCCCAATGATTACGATTTAATTGTAGACGAGTTAAAAAGACAGGGTACGATTTCTTTGGACACTAAGCTCCGTTTAGCGCTTAAAGCTTTTCGCCATACCAAAGAATACGATGCTTTAATTTCCCGTTACCTGACTTCCAAGGTAGAAGTGGGAGAAGCTTTTCCTTCTGAGATGGATATTGCCATGCGCAAGGTCCAGTCCCTGCGCTACGGGGAAAACCCGCACCAAAGAGCTGCG
This sequence comes from Candidatus Saganbacteria bacterium, assembly GCA_026387795.1. Lineage (GTDB taxonomy): Bacteria > Margulisbacteria > WOR-1 > JAPLLA01 > JAPLLA01 > JAPLLA01. Next base: position 34,518 of record JAPLLA010000053.1, read on the forward strand.
TTTTATAAAGAAAAAGGGGTCAAAGGAGAAATCGGGATTACAGAAGCAAAACAGCTCCACGGCAAAGAACTCTCTTTTAATAATATTGCGGACCTGGATGCGGCTTGGAATATCGTCAATTATTTTGCCGATCCGACTGTGGCGATCATTAAGCATATGAATCCTTGTGGTGTAGGCACTGCAAAAAACATCTCTGAAGCATATAAAAAAGCTTACGAAGGCGATCCTGTTTCTGCCTATGGAGGGATTATTGCTTCTAACCGGGAAGTGGATGCAAAAATGGCGGGAGAAATCAGTTCCCTTTTTGTGGAAGCGATTATTGCTCCTGGTTTTGATGCCAAGGCACTCCAAATTCTCAAAAAGAAACAGAACCTAAGACTACTGGAGATGCCCAAAGAAGCGCTCCGCAGGCCGTGTAAAGGTTTTGATATTAAAAGAGTAGGCGGAGGGTTTTTAATTCAGGATCCGGATATCCAACAGCTTGGGATCAGTGATATTAAGATTGTATCCAACAACCAGCCCACACTGGGTGAAATGGAAGACCTCTTCTTTGCTTGGGGAGGAGTAAAACACGTTAAATCCAACGCGATTGTAGTGGCAAAATCCGGTAAATTGCTTGGGGTGGGAGCAGGGCAAATGAGCAGGATCGATTCTACCAAAATTGCGCTGGAAAAAGCAGGGAAAGAGACTAAAGATGCAGTACTTGCTTCTGACGCATTTTTCCCGTTCAGGGACGTGGTAGATTTAGCGGCAAAATCCGGGATTAGTGCCATTATCCAGCCTGGGGGTTCTATCCACGACCAGGAATCGATTGACGCTGCAAACGAACACGGGATTGCACTTCTCTTTACCGGCAGGAGACATTTTAAGCATTAATGAAAAAACCTTGTTTTTGGAAACCTGAGGCTGAATGCCTCGGTTTCCAAAATAGTTACTTAGAGATGAATGAGGAAACCGCCCCGGTTCACCGGGGCAGGTTTCCGAAATATTCTTTTGTTTTCTCTGTATTATTTATTATGCTGGGATTGTTATTGGCTGTTTCTGCTTCTGCAGAAATAGTTACTACTACTTTAGTTCAAAACAATGCTTCTTCTTCCATGAAAACCAACTTTACCAATGGACTGAGTATTGGTTATGTCAAAGATGGCACCCAGGAAGTAGGGATTGTTTCTTGGCAGCCGGATCTTAAGTACGGTCCATTTGGAATGGGGATTAATTTTAATGTTCCGCTTGGAGACAAGCGGCCAACCGGTTTTCAGGAATTTGTTTTCCGGTATGTGGAATATGACGATGCTATGCGTGGACTGCGTTACGGAGTATTAACCGATATTACGCTTGGTTCAGGGCTTTTGATGGACAAATATTCTACTTTGGGCAATGCTTCTACTCTTTTAAACGGTACCCAGCTTGGTTTGAGAGGATATTATACTTTTGAAGATGTTATGAACCTGGAGTCTTTAAAGCTTTTTGGTATGCGTACTTATTCCAATTTGTATGCGGTAAGGCTGGAAGAAAAGGTTTATCCATGGCTGATCCTTGGCCAAAGTTCTGTTTGGGATACGGATGGGACCACCATTAAAAAACCGGATGGTACTTACCAGTCTTTTGCTCCTGAAAGCGGATATGGCTTGGATCTTACGATTCCTCTGATTTGGGATGCGGATTATTATTTGGAAGGAGCAAAGCTTGCCAACCATGGAGCAGGTGCTTCTACAGGGATCAAATGGATTAAAGATTATTTTGTGGCGGATTTTTCTTTTAATGTGGGACTCCGTTATATGGAACGCAACTTTATCCCCGGATATTTTAACGAAGGATATGAAAACGACCCGATTGATATGGTGTCAGTTGAAGCACGCGGCGGTGGACCGCGTTCGGGTTATTTTTTAGGATTAAATGGCCGTGCACTTGGGATGTTGGGTGTGGGAGTTGGCTTGGAAGGGTACAACAATGAACCCGGGGTATTGAATGCGGATGTGTGGGCAAATTTCCCTTTCGATATTTTTCTGGCAGGGTCTTACAAACAGCCTACGTTCAATGATTTTCGTTCTTTGAGTTTTGAACAAGGGGCCATTGCCGAAGGAAAGATCGGCTACAAAATCAACCCCAAAACCACCTTTATTACGCATTACAAAAGGGCATATAATAGGTTTTCGGGAACGGTCGAAGATTCTCAGTATTACGAGTTTCAAATTGCACTCTAATGAAGCCTAAACCTTATTTTATTGTTAATCCGCATTCTGCGGGAGGAAAAACTGCCAAGCGCTGGCCGGGGATTAAGGCATGTTTTGAATCTGCGATAGGGTCGATTGATTTTGATTTTACCAAAGGGAACATCCACGCTTCTTATCTTACCGGCAAAGCACTCTATGATGGATATAAAAAGATTATTGCAGTAGGTGGAGATGGAACGCTTAACGAAGTTTTGAACGGGTTTTACGATGCGGACAAAAAAATAGTAGAAGATGCAGTGTTGGGATATTATCCCAGCGGCACTGGCCAGGATTTTTCCCAGACTGTAGGCATTGATCATGATTCCATAGAAAAACATGTGGAGCGGTTGCTGGGAGATCGGCATTGGCAGATAGATGTTGGGCAAGTCACTTTTTGCAAAGCAGACGGTACAGTTACTACGCGCAAGTTTATAAATGAATCAAGCCTTGGTTTTGCGGCTGCCGTAGCAAAAAGGACCAGTCATCCTTCCAAGCTTTTGGGTGCCAAGCCGACTTATATTTTAGGCATTCTTAGATCTCTCTTTTTTATTCAGCACCATCACTTAAACATAGAAGTAGATGGAAGGAATTTTCACCAGGGCCGCTCTTTAATTGTTACAATGTCTAACGGTCGTTTTTTTGGCGGGAGCCTCATGATTGCGCCTCACGCAGAGATTGACGACGGGCTTTTAGAAGTAATAGCAGTAGGAGACATGGGCCGTATCGAGGTCTTGGCAAATATCCGAGGGATTTATTCGGGCAAGCATCTTATGAACCCCAAAGTTAAGTATACTCGCGGAAAAGAGATCCGGATTAATTCAGATGAAGAAGTTTGGATTGAGATGGATGGAGAGATTGTGGGAATGGTCGAGGCTATTTTTAGGGTTTTACCGAAAGAGATAGGGTTTATATTGTAAGAGTTGTGTGTTGTGAGTAGTGTGTTGTGGGTCGAGTTTTGAGTTGTGAGGGTGAGGAGAAAATTATATCCCCATAACCCATCCCCACAACCCGCCCCACAACCCAAAACCCACAACTCACAACATTTTTTATATCACTAGGCTTCCCTGTCTCAATATCTTATAAGGCTCTTCAGTAACATCTACTACAGTTGATGCAATTCCAATTGTTGCCTTGCCTCCATCCAGTATCAAATCTATATCTGGAAAAATCCTTGCAACCTCGTCAGCAGTCAAAGCATCTGGTTGTCCGGAGAGATTTGCGGAAGTAGCAGCAATTGGTCCGGTTTCTTTTAGGAGTTTTTGTAGTAGTGGATAGTTGGGCATGCGTATGCCGACTTTGCCGGTCCCGTCTTTTTTGTAAAAGATCAAAGTCAAAGGTCCGGGCCAGTATTTAATGAGTTCACATTTCTGGGGCTCGATTAGATTTTTTAATTGCTCAAAGTCTGCGATAAGAATTTGCAGAGGCTTATTAAATTCTCGTCCTTTTAATTGATAGATTTTTTTTATCGCTTCCGCATTTTTAAAGTCAATCCCAATGCCGTAAACGGTTTCTGTAGGGAAAGCAATGATGCTTCCTTGTGAAAGAGCCTTTTTGGCTGTTTCAATGCTTTTTTCTTGAAAAACCAGTTTCTTTGGCATGTAGATAATATACAGCAAAAAAAAATCACAAAAAAGTGAAATTTTTGAAAATAAGAGGCGATAAAGAGTCGAGAAGATCAAGGAGGGAAAAATCATGACTATGGCAAGATTGACGGGGATTACAGGTCCGGATTTTAGGGCTCAATTAAAAAAGGGAGGAAAACCCGACCCAGCGCATGCTGCTGACAGGTTATTTATGTTCGGTCCAGGGACAGTCCATACTTGTGCAGATACATCAGTAGCAGCTGAGGTAAGAAGAATTCAGGAACAATTAAAAATGCTGGATCCTAATGCAAAGTTAGGTAAAGGGACCACAAATCCTACTTTGTTGAAACAATATATTGAAAAAAGAGGGCCGCAAGCCATATTGCAGGATTTGTTCTGTTTTGAAAATAGGCTTGATCCAAGTGCTCCAATTGATATAGCAGCTTTTGCTGTTTTTAAAAGAGATGCTGCCCAAGGTTCAGCCCAGGCTTATCTTCATAGAGTTAAAACTATGGTTTATTCCCAGTTATTAAATGCTCTGGAAGGAGCTCCATTATCAGCTGAAGTGGATTATGTCCCCGGAACAACTACTGCTGATGATATTGTGAGCCAAGCAGTTGATATTGCTAGAATTGCCCCTGAACACATAGTTGTAAAAGTGCCGGTAGCAGGTCCTGCGGAAGTTGAAGTGATCCGGGTACTGGAAAATGACTATGGAATTCGGGTTAACGCAACTTTAGTTTTTACCCAACAGCAAGCCCTTGATGTTGCTCATGCAGACGCAACTTTTATCAGCCCTTTTGCAGGCAGGGTAGATGACCATATGGCAGGACTTGCAAAAACTAGAGGCGGGCAAGAAGCTGTTACCACTAGAGTTTTAAGTACAGGGATGGATTTTGTCCAATCAGTTGTTGCTCAGCTTGGTTATCAAGGACTAAGCTCAATGGTTATACCAGCCAGTGTTCGGGGAGTGTGGAAGCAAACTGGTGCGCCTACCGATCACTTGGAGCGGATTTACGCAATGTCGTTAAGTGCTTCTGCTCCGCTGGTCCCGACTATTCCAACTAGCGTAATTTTGGATCCCAAAAGTGCAGAAATGCTCTGGTTGTTCCATCAATCAACTCAAAACAGGGGATATTCTCATCCTTTACTTGCGTCAGGACTCGCCGGGTTTGATAAAGATGGGACTGCATGGCAGGAAGTAGCGTTAAAAGGGTTAGAAGGATAGTTTGGATTCTTGATCGATAAGTAAACAAAAGCCAGAGAGCTCCAAAGAGTTCTTTGGCTTTTTTGTTTTATTTAAGAGAGGAGTTGAGAAAAATGGTTGGAGGATTGGGTCCCCTGGGACCAGGGAGCGGAGTTCGGTATGCGGCTTCTGGAACTGAGACAGGATGTAAGGTGGTAGTGGCCTCTTCATTTAACAAACAGACGATTCGTGACATTGGAAACCAATTTAGAGGAAAGAAGGTTTTAATCCGGGTTGATTTTAACGGCACAGCCAAAGACGGGAAAACAAAATCAACTGGTAGGATCGATGCAGCGCTTGAAACTATCCAATATGTTTTAGATCAAGGTGCAGCACAGGTTATTTTGATTTCTCATAATGGCAGGAATAAAGATATAGCCAAAGATGGGGCAGAGGTTTATTCCCTTGCTCCAGTGGCTTCCGCGCTTCAGGAAAGATTGAGTGCACAAATTGATCGGGTTGATTTTGTTTCCAGTTGCACTGCCCCTGTAACTTCAACTGCACGAGTAGTTTTAATGGAAAACACGCGGGTAGATGCCAGAGATGAAAAAGGTGATATTACTTATGCACAGGAAATTTTAGCAGCAGTCAGTCCGGACATTTATGTTTTAGATGGTTTTAGCGTTGCGCATCGCGACCAGGCTTCTGTAACTTTGCTGGCGCGTTTGATGAAAGATCAAGGAAAACCTGCAGTAGCAGGTGCGCTCCTAGCCAGGGAATACGAATTTTTTATAGACCGGGTTATAAAAAATCCCGCAAAACCATTTCTTGTATTTTTGGGTGGTTCAAAAGTTGGGGGAAAGGGAGGGAAGCTTCCTATTCTCACTGCGCTTTTGCCGGAAGTTGACAGGTTGGTGGTTGGAGGAGCAATGGCGTTTCCGTTTCTTTTGGCACAAGGTTTGGCTGTTGCTGAAATGGATCCGTTTAAAACTAAACCTGGGCGTAATGAGGAATTGGCAGAAGAGGTTAGACAAGCCAGAGCGATTTTAGAAGGGCCATATGGGTATAAGGTTTTGGTCCCTACTCAGGTAGTAGGTGTAGATAAAAGCGAGATCGATGTTAGAACCACTGCAGTTCCTGCTGGTTTTGTAATGAGAGACAGCTTGATTTCTGGGCTTATGCCCCAGCTTAGTGTTGTTTCTTATGGAACGATCTTTTTTAACGGTACCTTTGGTGCGTACGAAGAAGATTTAGGGGGGCACGTAAAAGGTACGCACGAGGTTTTTGCTTTTATGGCCAGAGCTATTGCTACAGGAGCCATGACTATTCCTGGGGGAGGAGATACTGCGGAGGTTCTGAAAGGATTTAAAAAGACACCCGACGGCAATGGTGTCAAATTTGGGCATGAAACTACGGGTGGAGGTGCAAGCGGGGATCTTATTACACTTGGCTTTGCAGGACGTGCAGAAGAATTGGCTGGGTTCGCATGTTTAACGGATAGAATGGCTGCTTAATAGAAAGGACGGGATAAAAATGGGAGAAGTATCATTAGGTTCGGTTCAAACAGCTTGGAGGGCAAAGGCAGGGCAAAGGGGTTATAATTTTGGATTCAATTTAAAAACATTATTACCAAGGCATTTAGATGTTTTTATTTGGGCTCAAGGTGCCAAGGATAATAAGGTTGCTCCAAGAGAGGGATTAGCGGTTACTGCTTTTTTCCCGCCTGTACAGATTCATTCTGCTGATACGCAAAGATTATTTGAAGGGAATGTGGGAGTGCAGGAAATTCACTGGGATAAGCCCGGTTCTCATACTGGGGCAGCTCACGCAGAAACTGTATTGTCTGATTTCCCGAGAATAAATGCCGTATTAGTAAACCATTCGGAAGTAATTGGTGAACATGGAAGAACACTGGAACAAGCAGCAGGACAGCTAAAACAAGCTCTGCGTACTACAGAAAGTGGCAGAACTTTTAAGTTTATTACCATTTGTGTTGGGGAAGACCGTGCTACCTATGACAAAGGGACAGAAGCAGCAGCGGCTTATGTTCAAAACCAAGTCAGAACAATCTTGACCTTGGCTGGAGTTACTGAAGAAGACATGGCTAGGATTGGAATTGCTTATGAACCGCGGTTTGCTATTCAAGTTGGAGATGTACCAGGAGTTCCGCCAACAGATGCGCATATTGCAAAAATGGGTTGGGCAATTCTGCAAGCAGCTGCAGAAGCAGTAAGCGTAGAAGGAATGTCTCAGATGTTTGCTTTGCAATACGGCGGAAGCATGAAAGGTCCGGACGATAAAACCGCACCGGTCCAGCGCTTTGTGGGTCCGGGAAATAGTGTAGATGCGGATTTATATAATGGCGGTTTAATTGGAACTGCAGCAAAAGATCCTAAAGTTGCAGCTGCCATTGTAAATAGGGTTGTTCCGGTTCCAGTACAAGCCTAAAAAACATTTGTCAAAAAATGAAATTTTTGAAAACAGGGTGCGATAAGTAGGCAGCGGAGACAAATATACATTATACAGAATAATAAGGGGGTGGGAAGAATACAAGAAAACTTATGCACTTATGACTTAAGACTTAAGCATTTAATTAAAGGAGGAAAATAAAATGGATTTTGCAGTATTAGCACCGTTATCAGCGCATCCAACCCTAGGAGCAAGGAAAAATGGTAGAAATATTAGAACTATGGGTTTTGGCGAAATGTATAGGGTTCCGGTTGAAAAAGGGAATTTTGCGGTAGTTGCTTTTAATGGCCGAAATGTTCCTTTGCCTATGCCAGGTGGTTATGAAGAAGGTTATGTTGGGCCTTCAACAGTAACGCCGGTTTTAAAAGCAGCTAAAGTATTAGAAGCTCCGGTTATCATCGAAATCGCCAGTAGCGAACTAGGTAAACCAGGTAAGTCATATACAGGTGTTTTGTCGAGGCATGATTTTGATTTAAGAGCTGGTCTATCTGCTTTTGTTAACCATGTTTTTGCAGAATATCAGAGGCTAGACATGGCTGGTATCCCTATAGGTATTCATTACGATCATGGCGACAAATTCGATGTTGCTAAAGCATGCGTTGAGGCAGGTTTTACTTCAGTGGCTATGGATGGGGGCAAGATAGCAGATTTTGCAACTTTGAAAGCCGAAGCGCGTAAATGGGTAGAGCATTTCCACCCATTAGGGGTTGGGGTTGAAGGAGAGATTGAAACTGTGGGAGGAGAAGAACCAACAGATCCGCAAAAAGCTGTTGAGTTTGCTAGTGCAACAGGAGTAGATGTGCTTGTGGTTACTTTAAGCAAAAATCCTCATGGTGGAATGCCAGGTACTTCGGTGATGGAATCACCACGATTGGCAGCTGCAAGACAAGCATTGCCTCAAATGCCGGTGAATTTGCACGGCGGTTCCGGATTTGGGTTAGAAGTATTAACAAGGGCTTCAATGCAAGGTTTGTTCCAAAAGCTGAATTATGCTACGGAATTATTTGAAGCTATCGTTGGTGCTGTACCTGGATGGCCGCAAGTTTTAAAAATGGCAGCTGGAAAACCTCAGGGTTCGCGTATTAAGGATTCCCGCGATGCTTTAGCTATGACGGACTTTTTGCTAAAGCTTATGCCAAAAGAGGTAGTTGAAGCTGCTGAGCAAGCTGCCTATGCAAAAGCATTCGCAGTAATGCGGGCAGTTGGGAATGAAGGAACTGCTAAATTCTATTCTGCTTAGTTAGTTTGTTTAAAGGGGCGCTTCTTGGGATTTTTCCTGAGAAGCCCCCTTTTTCTTGGATTAAATAAGAAGCAATAAAAAAGTATCTAAAAACTGATTTTTTTTATTGTTTCTATCGATAAAAGTATAGGGAAAGTAATAAGTAAAAAATAAAAATAGGAGGGGTTAAAATGGGTGATTCTATAGGACAGGGTGTTTTGGTTAGACCAGAGGCAAGAATTCCGCAAAGTTTATTGGCTTCAGCAACCAGATATTCTCGTACAGCCAGAATGTTGGGCAGGGATGCGGTTGCGCATTGGAATGCAGTAAATAGAAAAATATTAGATATGTTTGGGTTGAAAATCATTGGTGTAGAAGAAATGGAGCTAAAACCAGCAAGAGGGGCGGAAGGGGAATTGGAGGTTCTTTTAGGCCAGAGGGTTTGTCTGTCTATGGCGCTTTCTGCTTTGGCTGTAGCGCTAAAAGGACGAGGCGATTTGCTGGTGGTTCCCCAAGATAGACAAAAAGGATTAAAAGGTGCTTATAAGGAAATGGCAGACCTTAGAGCATCGGCAACCGAA
>JAPLLA010000053.1:43786-52571 GCA_026387795.1 Candidatus Saganbacteria bacterium
GGTTTTACAGAGCATGGTAGACGAAAATCCTGCCATGGCATTTTTGGTGCGTGTTGGTGAAGGCGGGGGAGACGCAGGAAGGCGCAAGCCCGGAGAAGGATTAAATGCTTCTTTGTTTCCCGGACAAATTATTGCCAACAACCGCTATAGCGGTCTTTCTGTGTCAGAATTGGAAAAAAGAGGAGTACGGGTTTTCCGTATTGCTACGGACCCTATTGATGGTACTACCAAAACAGTTCTGTCTGAATCCAGTGCACTTACCGCGCTTTTAATTACCGAAGGTGAAATCCAGACTGTTCCCGATGTTTATATGGAAAAACTGACTTTAGATAGTATTGCTGCACGCAGGGGACTAACTACCAATGATCCTCTGGATAAAGTAGTGCAGGGATTGGCTGATTCACACCATGTGGTTCCCAATCACTTAAATGGTTTTTCTTTAAAAAGAGATCGTCACCCTATCCAAGCCTTGCTTGGTTTGGGGATTAATATGGTAGGGGATAGTGACGGGGATTTATTGCCTGGCTTGATGCCTGGGGTACAACCCGGTGTTTATGACAATGGTTTTCCTCTGCATGCCATGCTTGGTGATACTGGAGGAGCAGCCGAATATCTTATTGCTGCTACTGCCAATCAATGGGCAGGTGGGGAATCCCACGGCAGATTTGTCAGTGCAGATGGAATGAAAAATAGGGGTTGGGAGGGAAGATACGATTTTACTACTGAGGACATAAGGGTTATAAAGGAAGCTGGTTTGCAGGCCAATAAAAATTATCCTATTGATGAACTGGTAGATACCAGTAATGGATTAGCGGTTTTTGGTGGTATTACCAGTAATTCCCATTTTCCGCATTTATCCGGAGTTTATGTGGGAGATAATTATGCCCAGGTTGATGTAATTAAAGTTGGTTCTTCCGGCAGAGTAACCAAAAAAAGATTTTGGTTTGATTTTAAGGCGCCTATTGCTACCATGGTGGAAAACTTTAACCCGGTAACAGAAACATTAATGAAATGCGATATCAGGGATGTCCGCGGAGAATTGAGAAGTATTTTAGCCAATCCTTCCAGGACAGAAAGGTTACACAGGGAAATAACCCTTTCTCTTTACCAGATTTTTTCTATTCAAGAAGGCGGAAAGTTTGCTTTGATTGAAGAAAAAATGCGCGAGTTGGGGGATGAGCGGATCCAAGCAATTGTGAGCAATTTAATGGAGTTACAGCCGGACTGGTTTGTATAAACAAGGTTTCATGGTAGTTTAAAAAAGGCGATTCGATGAAAATCGGGTCGTTTTTTTTTGCATATAATCTGCAATTTCCCTTGGTTTTCGTCGATAAATATATAGAGATAAAAGGAGTGATTAATAATGGCAGTAAACCCTCCTGATCATGTACCGCCAAATAGACGGGCCATGAAAGAAAGGGAGCATTTTTTAGGTACTTTAAAGCCTAGTGAAGTTTTTATGGAAAGGGTCGTTGCTTTAACTAAAACACGCAGGACAGGAAAGGTTGCGATTCCTGATTATGTTGGAACCCCAGGCATGGTGCTTGTTAGTGACTCTCACGGTGAAGTTGAAAGATATGCTTGTCTATATGAAGCACTTCCTTCTACTGTTAAATATGCCTATGATTTAGGGGATAAAGTAGACCGTGGTCCTAATCCTGTGGAAACAATGTATTTATTACAGACACTTGAGGTCCAAAGGGGATTGGGTAACCATGATGCCATGTGGTTGGCAGCAGGACTTGGGGTCCCTGCACAAGCAATTGAACTGGTGCGTTGGTTAATGCGCTATAATGAAGTTAATTTTTTAACCTCTGGTTTTGGCATTGACCTGCGCCCTTTACAAAGGTATGCAGAAAAATATTTTCCGTCTGGTACGCATCGCATAGAAGTTAAATCAACAATTTCCCCATCGCTTGAGGCAGCAGCTACTTATTTAAAAATCATTACAGAAGCAACAGTAAGGTTTCCTGAACATGAAGAAACAATCCTGAATGAATCTGAAATAAGAATAAGACAAGCACTTTTCTTTAATGATGCGGAAAAAGCACTAGCACCTGGAGAATTAGAGGTTTTTAAGCGGTTGGTCAGTGGTAATGCGCTTAGTGCCGAAGACAGAATTTTATTTTATCGTTTAATGGGCGGAGTACGTGAACTTAATGAAGCGGAAGAGGGGATTGTTAAGCATGTGGCTGGAGAATTTTTACGCAATTATCCATATTTTAATTTTGTTAAGTGGATGATTGGAGAAGGAGACCTATATTTTACCTTTAGGGAGAGACAGGGTTATCCTTGTGATATTCTGGCGACCCATGCTTTGATCCCAATTGATGAACATGGAGAGCTTTTGCCAATTGCAGGTAAGGTTGGAAGAGAGTGTTTTCTTGATTTAAAAAGGAAGATCAAGCTTGGGATAGAGTCTTGGAGACAGTATTTGGACTATGGTTCTACTTTAATGTTGGATATGCATAGAGCGACAATTGATACATTGGGAATGCTTCCATGGGATAAAAGTTCTCCGGTTTATGGTAGGGAAATGGCAACTGCTGCCAGGGCATTGCTTCCAGAAGGAAGCGGTCTTTGGAAAGAGCCCGAAGTCCCATTTTTTACTGTTTTTGAGAAAGCCGCAGATCCGGCCATGCTTGCAAGAGCAAAAGTCAATATTGCAAAGTCATTTGAATTTCAGAACCCTGATAACTTTGTAATTGTTCGTGGGCATAAGCCAAGTAAGGATGGCAAGTTCCAGGTTTTGGCAGGAGGAACTGTTATTAATATTGATGGTGGTATGGCAGCAAATTATGGTGGAAAGAGTGGAGCTATTGTTTTTGGTTCCAAAGGAGCAGCGTGGCTGGATGCAAATACCATGACTTTTACCAGGGTTCAATTACCGTGTGATCGGATAGCAGGATAAAAATGAAAACAGCCGAACCAAATACTTATGTGAGAATTGTGCCGAATGGAAGAGAACGTCCTCCAGCAGTGCTTCCGCGTGTTTCCAAACCTCCACAAGCGGTTTTGGTTGTTGTCCATGATAACAATGAGTACGACGAATGTCAGGTAGTAACCAAACAAATTGCCGGTCTAATGCGTCTTAGGGGAGTGTTGTTTACCGAGGTTTATGAATATCAAACTACTGAGCATGTAAGCCATTTTCCTCGGTGTCCTGGTGAAACCGAAGAAAATTTTCCTCGCGAGGTTATTAGACAAGATGGTGCTGATTACACAATCCCTGATTTGTCCGGTAGGGTATTTGTTCTAACTGGTGGAGGATTTGCTGTCGATAATTTGGGTTATTGCCACTACGCTGCTTTTAAGAATTTAACCGAGCATTTTTTGCAAACCGGACGGAAAGGTCCGCTTGAAGTACATATGCCTGCTGATGCTATTTTTTTTAATCGTGAGGATGGTGCGGAAGGTGAGACTTGGTTAGACGCAATATCAGTAAATATTTTATATATGCAAAGGAACATTGAGCCCTATACCAGGGACCTTCAGAAAAAAGATATTAGTTATGCAGTTGTTGCTTATGAAGCAGGGGAATTAAAAGTTGTAGCTGGAGATCCAGAAAACGCCGAAGCCTCTATTTTTCTCTGGCCGGATTGGCAAACCTTGAGGGACCATCTGGCTAGCCGTTTACAATAAATCCCGCTTAATATTACCGACTTTTTTGAAATCCTCCCTTTTTTCTGTCGAAAACAAACTATAGGAGTATTTGTAAATATGTCTTCTTTTTTCTTAAGATTAGGTGATCCTGCGCCAAGGGGAAGGGCTAATTTCCCAGGGCCTTGTTATGCCCGGACAAATTCGGGGGGAGACCCGCTTGGGGGAGGGGTAAGAGGGGGTGGAGGTGCAGGAGGAGAGAGCGGAAAGCTGAGAAGAAGAGAAGGGGTTGAGGCTTTTAATACTTTACCGGAAGCAGTAGCTTTTTTTAGGCAGAATTTAATCGCGCTATTAAAAACAGATGGATTTGATAGCAGCAGATTAGCCTTAGACCGTCAAAGATGCTGGTATCAGTTATTAGGGGGTTATTGGGCGGAAGCAACTCCTAGGGGCCGTTACCGCTATTTTAAGCCGGATTTGGATTTGGTTACCAACCATCAGTTAACACAAGAAGAGATAGAAAGAGACCCTGCTTTAATTGTCTTATATAAGAAAAAGATGAGGGCTTTTGTGATTGCTGTTTGGGAAGATGCATATCAGCGTTCTTTACACCTTCCGGAAGATAGGAAAAAGGTTGGAATTTTGCCCGCAGGATTTTTTGCGGATACTCCTCAAGGTAAAATGAACTGGGATATTGTTTTCCGCCATGTAATGGAAGATCCCCGTTATATGGGATTAAAAATCGACCGGAGAAACAGAATAATTGATCCAAGATTAAAGCCGGAAAATGCACGTGCTTTTCTTTGCAGCCAACTCGGAGCGGAAATCGACGATACCATTGACCATCTTTGGCGCAAGGTTATGGCTAAATATTTATTGGGTGGAGGGTTAAAGACTTTTTATGGGGAAAGCATTGTTAGAGCTTTAAGCGATAGGGGAAATTATTCCTGGATGTTTACTTATGAGACTCCACGTGAAGGAGAAATTCCAGAATCACAACATTTGCATTTTACCGATTTTTTAATAAAAAACCGCTGGTTAGATATTGGAAAGAGAGATGCCAGGGGCTGGAGAGAAGTAGTACATAAGATTACCAGGCATCTTGGAATTAATGTGTTAGATTGGGCGGCTTTAACTGTTGATGAGCGTTTATACCCGGAAAATCACAGAAGATTGCTGGCAGATTTATCCCAAAGACTAGAATCTGAAGATCGTCCTTTTACCCGTATTTTTGATGCTTTGGCTGCTGTGGGTTTGTCCCAATGCTTAGCCCAGCCTTCAGTAGGAAATCATCCTGGAAGGCTTCTGGCATTGATTTATCCTTTTGCTTTTTCCTCCTTTATTAAAAGGCCTTTAGAAGTAACTTGGTTTAAAATGAGGAATAGGGCTGGTTAAGTGCGTTGTCAGTAACTGGTTTTTATACTATAATAGATTCATTATGTTTAAAAAAATATCAGTAGCCATATTAGTGTTCTTTCTTTTTAATACATTTGCTTTTGCTGAAAGCTCAACTGATAAGCTTTACTTGAGCAAGCAAACCTACCAGCACAGCAAGCTAGAACTGGTTACCAAAAAGCGTCTGGTTAGGGAGAGGGAAAATTACAGCAATACAGATATTACGACTACTACTTATTCAGTAGAAGCATCATATTCCCGTTCCTATACAAATATTGCTACCGCTAATTTGGCTCGCGACGAAGACAAGGAAATTACCAACTGGTACCTTTATAAAGGCGGGGTAAGGGAGCTTTCGGACCTTGATTTTGTGCAGATCATAGGCGACCCTGTAGAATTTAACCGGATCATGAATCTGGAGAGCCAAAAAGCCAATTGGCGGATGTTGGGTGGGGTTACCCTTGGGATCGGAATTGCAACCATGATTGGCGGTGCGGCATTGGGAGCCAACCAATCTATCATTAGTGGTGGCGCATTGGCCACTGTAGCCGGGTTTTTTATCAGTGCCTTCAATTTTTCTCCAGCGCATTACATCCAGCCGGACTATGCAATGGAAAAAGTAGACGAATACAACCTTAACCTTAAGAAGAAGCTTGGCCTGCCTGTAGACTACGAATAACAACAATCCTATCAATCCCAGCCCAATCCTTAATGATCTGGGTGTTTTTAAAACCTGCTTTTGTTGCTAATTTTTGTACTGCTTTTGCTTGTCCAAATCCAATTTCTAACGCCAATATCCCATTTGGAGCAAGATACCCTGGTGCTTGTTGAATAATTTTGCGGATGATATCCAGTCCGTCATTACCCCCGTCCAAAGCTTTGATTGGTTCGTAATCTTTTACGTTTTTGTCTAGTTTTGGAATAACTTTGCTGGGGATGTAGGGTGGGTTGGATACGATCAGGTCAAATTTTAAACCTTTTAGTTTCTGAAACAAGTTACTGCGTAAGAATTTGATCCGTTTTGATAGTTCGTATTTCTTTGCATTCTTTTTGGCTACTCTTAGTGCTTTTACCGAGAAATCAACTGCATACACTTGTGCATTCGGAAGATCTTTCGCCAATGCAATCGCAATGCATCCGCTTCCTGTCCCAATATCTAATATCCTGTGCTCTGTGTTCCGTGCGCTGTGTTCTGTGATCTTTCTTAAAAGGTTCTCTACTAGCAGTTCCGTTTCCGGCCTAGGGATCAGAACGCTGCGATTAACTTCCAGATCCAGCCCCAGAAACGGTTGTGTTCCTAAGAGATAAGCGATTGGTTCATGTTCCAGCCACCTGGCTACCAGTGCATTGAACTTTTTGAGTTGTTTTGTTGATATGGGTTTATCGTAAGTAAGGAGTTTTTCCCGAGGGATCCCCAGCGCAAATGCTAATAATAATTCTGTATTAATCAATTTTCTCGAGCCGTGCCAAACGGTCTGCTGCAGCTAAAGCGTCTATAATTGCATCCAGTTCGCCGTCTAGTACTCCTTGCAGGTTGTGAGTGGTAAACCCAATACGGTGGTCAGTGATCCTGCTTTGGGGGAAATTATAGGTACGGATCTTTTCGGAACGGTCTCCTGAGCCTACCATCACCTTTCTTTCTGCTGCACGTTTTTCCCTTTGTTCTCTCTCTTTGGCATCCAATAGCCTGGATTGCAGCAGTTTCATTGCTTTGGCACGGTTCTGGTGCTGCGACCTTTCTTCCTGACAAGCAACTACTAGGCCGCTTGGAATGTGGGTAATACGGATGGCAGAGCTCACTTTGTTAACGTTTTGTCCTCCGGCACCGCCTGCGCGGTAAGTGTCTATGCGCAGGTCTTTTTCGTCTATTTTCATATCCACATCTTCTGCTTCAGGCATAATTGCAACCGTAGCAGCAGAAGTGTGAATCCTGCCGCTGGCTTCGGTGTGGGGCACTCTTTGCACACGGTGAGTCCCGCCTTCAAATTTGAACTTGCTGTAAGCACCTTTTCCTTTGATTTCTATGATTGCTTCCTTGTATCCGCCTAAACCCGTGGGATTGGTATCCACAAAAGAAGTCTTAAAACCGTGCCTTTCCGCAAACCGTAAATACATCCTGAACAAATCGCCTGCAAAAAGAGCTGCTTCTTCTCCTCCGGTTCCTGCCCGGATTTCCAAAAAGAGGTTTTTGTTGTCATTGGGGTCTTTGGGTATTAGCAGTTCTTCGGTCTGTGCTTGTAGTGTTTTTTGCTGTTCCTCTATTTCTTTAATCTCTTGTGCCGCTAATTCCTTTAATTCCTCATCTGCCAACATTGTTTCCGCATCTTTTTTCTTTTGTTCCAAGTTTTTATATCTCTTGAAAGGCTCAATGAGTTCTTTGAGTTCGGAAAGTTCTTTGGAGTATTTTTGCAGCTGTTCCAGATCAGCGATTACTTCCTGTGAAGCCAGTAGATTTTCCAGTTCGTGATAGCGTTCTTCTGTTTTTTGCAGCTTTTCATACCACATGTTTCAGCGCTTCTATAGCAACCTCAACCTGGTCATTACTTGGTTGTTTGGTAGTAATGAGTTGCAGCCATTTGCCCGGGGTAACCAAGATCCTAGCCCAAAGCGGGGCATTGTCGCGCCTGGCAATGCGGATGATTTCGTAAGAAATGCCTGCCACTACCGGCATTAGAGACAGTTTTAAAAAAATGCGCATGATCCAAGTAGGCCGACCCAGAAAAGAAAAAACCAAAATACTTACTACCAGCACAATTAAAAGAAAGCTGGTGCCGCAGCTGGCATGGAGTGTTGAGTGGATTTGTGCGTCAGCTACATTGAGCTTGTCTTTGTCTTTTACTTCATGGAAAAGGTAGATCGTTTTGTGTTCTGCACCGTGGTACTCAAAAACCCGATGCAGGTCTTTGAAACAAGAGAGTACCAGCAGGAACCCGACAAAAATAAAGATTCTGATTGAACCCTCGATTAAATTCAAGCAGATGACCGGCAGGGGAGAGCTTCTTAAAGCATTAAAAAAGAAAGCGGGCAGGGCAATAAAAAGCCCGATCGAAAACAGGATGCTGATTAGAAAAGAAAAAGCAAATTCTCCTTTGGATATTTTCTCGCCCTCTGCTTCCAGGCTCAGGTTTGCGGAAAAGTTTAGGCTGCGGATTCCAATGACCATGCTCTCTGCTAAAATCACGACCCCTCTTACAAAAGGGAGCCCCAGTAAAAAGTGCCGCTTGGTCCAGGCAATGTGGGGTACGACTTTGGTCTCAATTGTGCCATCTGTTTTACGCACCGAAATGGCATATGCAGCAGGGCCTTTCATCATGACCCCTTCGATTACGGCTTGGCCTCCAACTTCCGGCAGTTTAAGTTCTGGCATAGGATTTACTTAGAAGCAGATTTTTTCTTTCTTACGATTTTTTTCTTCTTTGCAGAAGGTACGGATTTTGCCGAAGCAAATTTCTTTTCAAACTTCTTAATTCTTCCTTCGCTATCAAGCATTTTTTGCTTACCGGTAAAGAGCGGGTGGCAGGAAGAGCAAATGTCTACGCGGATATTTTCCATTGTAGAACCGATTTGAAAAGTCTCTCCGCACGCGCATTTTGCAACGGTTTTAAAGTATTTTGGATGTCCTTCTTTTTTCATGGTTATATCTCCTTATTTTAGATGTCAAACAAAAAGGAATTTTATCATATTTTTGGGTTGAATGCCAGAATAAAAACCCCTAAAAATGCCTTTAATTTTACCAAATAATCCTTTTTGGTTAGTAATAAGTAGAAGGGAAGAGCGCATACACAGCCAA
>JAPLLA010000053.1:52581-74833 GCA_026387795.1 Candidatus Saganbacteria bacterium
GTATTCGATAAAGCAGGGATGCCGGTAATCCATAATGCTTATGTACAAAATAGATCCCTCCTCTAAACCCTTCGATAAAGAGCTGTTGGTTAAAGTTCCTTTTGCTGCTAAAACCGCCATAGTGGATTACTTCTGCTTGAGGAACAAACATGATTTTATAGCCCGATTTTCTGATACTCATGCACCAGTCCAAGTCGTCGTTATAAAAGAAGAGATTTTCATCCATTAAACCTGCTTTTTCTATGACTTCTTTTCTTGCCATCAAACAAGCACCGATTACAAATTGAACCGATATTGGGGTAGGGCTTAACCAGAACTTTTTGCTGAATATCCCTCCCTCCTGTTGAATGGATCCGTCCAGATTCAAAAGTTTTGGGCCACAGGCTCCGATTTTGGGATTTTAAGGAGCATTTGGTAGCGGCCCGCGGCGATTTTAAGCCCTTGATTATTGGCTTTGGAAAAACCGAGGTTTTCTCCGTTCTCAATTACTTTTACTTGCGGGAAGCTAGTTTTGACCATTTGGACTGAATCATCAGTAGAACCATTGTCAGAGAGAATGATCTCAAAGGTTATTTTATGGGTTGATTGATAAATTGATGCAATGCATTCTTTAAGAAGCTTGGAATTGTTCAGATTAACTATAATAATTGACAGATCGATCATTCTTATTTTAGGATTTCGGATTTAGGATTTTGGATTTTATTGTCAGGTCCCATTTTCAATATTTTGGGCTTATGTTTTTTTGCTTCTTGTGGGGTCATGTGTGCGTAAGCAATAATAATAACTTTTTCTCCCGGTTTTCCAAGCCTGGCAGCAGGACCGCGCAGCCCGATTTGGCCGGGTTTTCCGTCTATTGTATAGGTTTCAAAACGGTGCCCGTTGTCAAAATTGAGTACAGTTACTTTTTCTCCTGGAATGATCCCGGATTTTTTGAGCAGTTCCTTATCAATCGCAATGCTTCCTTCATAATACAATTCTGCATCTGTGATGGTAGCCATATGAATTTTCCCTTTGAGCATGGTGATGAGCATGATTTTTCCTTTTTTACGGGACCATGACTGCAGCTGCAATCACTGTAGTCCATAGCCCGTTTTTGTCTCCAACCGCAGACTGGGTGATGTTTGTGGTGCGGACGATCTCATTGCGCATCTTCCAGATCTTTTTTCTTACGTCGTAACTGACATTTTCATCGTAAGAAATGCCCAGGATGGTGGCTAACATGGAAGCAGCCAGGTCTTCCGAATAGTCTCCGGCTTGCTTTTCCGATTCACCAAAAGTATGGTGTTCGCTCAAATATCCGTATCTGCTGCGGTCTGCAGGGATGGCAAGGCCTATGGAAGAAGAGACCAGCCGGTTTGGTTCGCTGGTAGCGTTTTCTGCTAATACGCAAAATACAATCTGGCCTGCGTTAAGCTGTTCCATCCCGTTTTTCTTGGAGACCAATTGGCAATAGGGAGGAAAGATGCTGCTAACCCTGACCAGGTTAAAAGCAGCGATTTCAGCGTCCCGCAAAGCCATCTCAAAAGCAGAAAGCTTTTCCTTGTGCCTGCCTACGCCTTTGGTTAAGAATACTTTTCTTGGAATCATGTTTATGCCCCTAATCACTCGAATTTTATATTGCGAATCCTGGCCGATCGCCGCAACATCACCAATATTTATTCTTTGGGATTTATTGTATCAAGCAAGCTGTTTAAATGCAAATTTTAATGCGGTTTAAAAATGAAATTTTGAGCCAATTTTAACGAAATATACATAGTAGGGAGGGATATTTTTGTCAGGTGATTTAGGTACATTTAAAACAATTTCTGTTCTATCTGGAATGTGGCGTGCTGCATCTACTTTTACTCGTCCCATGTTTAAATTGGGTACGTTTGTTGGGAAAGTTGCGGATAAGCTACTCAAAGATGGAGAGGCAATGCTGGTTATTGCATCCAATGAGGGCAAAGCAGAAAATCAACCAAAATCCATTCCTGTGATAATGCCTCCCCGTGTTGAGACCGCCTTACGCCAGGCAGATTTAAGCGGAGTGCAGATAACTTTAAGCAAAAGATTGGATCAGGAATCTGTTAATGACATGTCAGTTTTAACGAGTACTTTAACCGCAGTGTTTAGAGATCTGGCTGCCAGAAGGCATAATGAAACACTGACTTTAAGTTCAAATATTTCCAGTTCTTGCAGGGTAGTTGTGCATGAGTATTCTATAACTGTAGACATTCATATGGTTGTTGAGACGAAGGAGCTTAAAAGGATGGTTGCAGTTGTAATTGATATAACTAAAAAGAAGGTTGATCATTATACTGGTATAGAGCTTACTGGCGATAGGGATTAAAAATATAAGTCCCGTTTTCCTTCTTCAAGCCTTTTTATTTTTTGTTCAATAACCCGCCTTCTTTTTGGGCTGACTGCTTCTCTGATCTGTTTTAAAATTACGCGATTTCCAGATTTTTTGGTCTCTTTGGTTGCGTGGTCGATCAAGTATTCTTTAAAAGTTAAAAGCGCGTTAGGAAGGCAGAATTCTTTGATCAAACCCGGTTTAGCCAGGTCCATAAAGTCTTTTCCGGTTCTTCCCAGCCGATAGCAGGCTGTGCAAAAGCTGGGTATGTATCCCATTTCTGAAATGTCTCTGATGACCTCATCCAGGCTTCTTAGATCGTAAAGAGTAAATTGGGAGGCTTTTGCCTGCTTGTTTTGTTGTGTATATCCTCCCGGATCAGTTTTGGATCCCGCGCTGATTTGTGAAATCCCTAAATTAATTACTTCATTCCTAAATGCTGCGCTTTCTCTGGTTGAAAGGATTATGCCTGTATAAGGGACTGCCAATCTTAAGATTGCCACAATTTTCTTGAAGTCATCATCAGATACAGGATAGGGAGGGGCATATGAAATAGAGGAACCTAATGCAGGCTCTAATCTTGGGACCGATATGGTGTGTGGTCCAACCCCGCAGGTTTTTTCCAGGTGTGTAATGTGTTGCATGAGCGCCAAAACCTCGGATTTATAATCATAAAGCCCAAAAAGGACCCCGACTCCTACATCGTTTATTCCAGCTTCTTGCGCCCGGTCCATTCCATATAGTCTCCACTCATAGTCAGCTTTGGGGCCGGAGGGATGCATGGTCTTGTAAGTATCATAATGATAGGTCTCTTGAAAAAGCTGGAAGGTGCCGATTCCGGTATTCTTTAGGCGCTTAAAGTCTGGAACTGACATTGGCGCAGCATTAACATTGATGCGGCGGATTTGGTCTTTTCTAACTTTTGTTTTATAGATGAGCTTAACTGCTTTTTCCAGGTATTCAATATTTGCGTAGCGCGGGTGCTCCCCTGCGACCAATAACAGGCGCTTATGACCTTCTTTTAAGAGTGCAACGGTTTCTCTTTTGATCTCTTCAAGAGAGAGCGTTTTTCTTTCCAATTCTTTATTGCCGGACCTAAAAGCGCAATAAAGGCAGTTATTGGTGCAGTCGTTGCTTAGGTAAAGTGGGGCAAAGAGCACCAGGCGCTTACCGTAGATTTCTTCTTTAACCTTTTCCGCAGCTTTGAAGATCTTTGCTATGAGTGTCTTGTCTGTGCATTGCAGCAGGATGGCAGTTTCTTTGATTGAAAGACCTTTAAGGAGCAAAGCCTTAGCAATGATCCTGGAAACCTCTTTACTTGATGTCCCTTTGGCTTCTTTTAGTAACTCGTTAATATGTTGTTCGTTGATGAAATACATGTTTAATAATGGTTAAAGACGGTTAAAGTTAGTTACTATTGGTTACTAATGGTAACCTTCTGTAACCCTTTGTAACCTTCTTTAACTTTTCCCAATATCCGTTGGTGCTCTTCCAATAGAGTATAGCACTTCCAATGTTTCCTCTATCTGCTTTTCGATCGGTTTTTCTTCCCCAAACCTTTCCGGGTAGATTGTGTAAAGCTTTCGATATTTCGGCGGAGTCAGGTTCAGCATCAGCGAGTTTGCCCCTGCCATGAGTGCTTGTTTGCGTCCTTCTTCTTTGCCCAATGTTTCAAGTGCTGTGGTAACCAATATCTTTGCTTCCGGATCAACAATACGCGCTACTGCAATTGTATTCAACATGGTTTCCAGTTTTGATGGGGGAAATTTGCTAAAAGTAGTCTGGGGGTGGGGGAGAAACGGGCCAAAAGAATACATCTCTGCTTTAAGCATTTTTGCGGTAAAGATGTCTTCTAAAACATCTTCGCTTTCTTGCCCTGGTAATCCGACTAATCCTCCTGTAACAATCAGATATCCGATGTCTAAGCAGTTTTTTATCTCATCAATACGGCTGCTTAGGAGTTGATTTGGGTGACAATTGTTGTAAAGGATTGGATTAGAGGTCTCAAAACGGAGGAGAACCCCTCTTGCTCCTGCTTCCCATAACCTTCGGTAACCATCTTTAACCAATTCACCTACACTAACGAACAA
Organism: Candidatus Saganbacteria bacterium; assembly: GCA_026387795.1. Lineage (GTDB taxonomy): Bacteria > Margulisbacteria > WOR-1 > JAPLLA01 > JAPLLA01 > JAPLLA01. Next base: position 57,004 of record JAPLLA010000053.1, read on the forward strand.
GAGAACATGAAAACGTTTCTTTATTTCTGTAACGAGCTTTTGTAACCTTTCCACCGGATACTCCGGATCTTCGCCTGATTGTAGCAACAAAGCTTTAAATCCTAATATGTTGACGGCGTGATCTATTGTCTGGAGAATCTCTTCTTCGCTCATCCTATAGCGGCTGATAGTTTGATTGCTTTTTCTTATCCCGCAATAGTTGCAATCGTTGGTGCAGTAATTGGAAAACTCAATGATGCCGTGGATACAGCAGGAATTGCTTAAATGCTTTTGCCGGATAAAGTTTGCGGTCTTATAGAGCAATGCTTGCTCATCACGATCTTCGGTTTCTAGTAAGGTGAGAAGTTCTTCTCTTGATAATGTTTTTTCTTCGGATGCTTTATCCATCAATTTTAGGAATGCAGGATCAATTTTATCTGTTGATGTTTTTGCGCGTACCAAGCGGTTGTCTACGGCTTTGAGCGTGAAAAAGAGTTCTTTCCAGGCCTCAAGTACAGGTAGGGCTTCTGCTTCTGAGATCCGGTTAATGACAAACCCGCCCTGGGCATAGATGTAATCTCCAACTTTTAACCCCATGAACTCATTGACGGCATACTTGTGTTCACCAAAGTAATCCACAGTCACTTTTTTATCGTTGATTTCCACTACTTTTCCAGGTATTGCGTAGCACATAAGAGGTATATTTTAGCAGAAAAATGGAGGGGAGGGAATGTAGGGCAAGGGCTTGTCCCTTGCCGAAATATGTATTGACAAAACAATGGCTAGGTTTTACAATTTTAATAAAAATAAAACCAAGGAGGAAATGTGTTATGCCAACAACAAAGATGTCTCGCAAAGGTCAGATTGTGATTCCTGCTGTTATAAGGAAGCGTTACAATATAGACCCAGGAGATTATTTGGAGCTTATGGATATAGGAGGAGAAATTGTGATTATTCCTATCACAGTTAAAAACCCGATCGATGAGGCAAAGGGGATTTTAAAGGGTGGGCGTACTACTCGGGAAATAATGAAAGAGATAAAAGAAGAGGAACGCAGGTATGAAAAAAAGAAAAAGTAAGTATGTCCTTGATACCTTTGCGGTTTTAACCTACTTAAAAGAAGAACCGGGTTGGGAAAAGGTTAGGAAGGTAATTTGGAATGCCTATAACAATAAGGACCTGCAGGTCTTTTTTAACTATGTCAATTTAGGTGAGCTTTACTATATTGTTTACCGTGAGAATGGGGCAGTAATTGCGGATAAGATTGTAAGCATAATTAAACAATGGCCGATTAGATTTATTGGTGTTAGGAGTGATATGGCGCTCATAGCCGGAAGGATGAAAGCGGAAAACCGTATTTCTTATGCGGATGCATATGCAATTGCTACTGCACTTACCCAAAAAGCCATGGTCATAACAGGCGATCTTGAATTTAAGAGTGTCGAAGATATTATTGATATAGAATGGCTTCCAAAGAATAGATAGCCTTTTATCCTCTTGCCAATTGTGCTATATTTTCTATCATGAAATCCGACATCGAAATTGCCCAAGCAGCAAAGATGAAGCCGATTGAAGCCATTGCCAAAGAAGCAGGGTTTAAGCCCGAAGAAGTAGAGCTTCACGGTAAATATAAGGCTAAGATCAAATTGTCTGTTGAAAAGCGCCTCAAAGGCAAAAAACAGGGAAAACTTATCCTCGTTACCACCATGACCCCAACCAAGTGCGGTGAGGGTAAAACCACTATCACTATCGGCTTAGGCCAGGCTCTCCGGAAAATTAAGAAGAAATCCTTTATTTGTATCCGTGAACCTTCACTGGGCCCTGTGATGGGGTTAAAAGGAGGGGCTGCGGGTGGTGGATATTCCCAAGTCCTTCCAATGGATGAAATCAATCTCCACTTTATAGGAGACATGCATTACATTACAGCTGCACACAACCTTTTGGCTGCTTTGGTTGATAACCATATCTACCAAGGTAACGAACTGGGTATTGATCCAGGAAGCATTGTCTGGAACCGCTGTATGGACATGAACGACCGTGCACTTAGGAAAATCACAATTGATAATGGTGAATATCAGCGTGTCAGCAGTTTTGATATTACAGCAGCTTCGGAAGTTATGGCTGTAGTTTGCCTTTCTATGACACTGGATGAGATGAAAAAAAGGTTGGGAGAGATTATTGTTGGTTACACTTATTCTGGAGAGCCGGTTACTGCCGACGATCTAAAAGCGCAGGGAGCAATGACCCTACTTCTCAAAGAAGCCTTGCAGCCAAATTTGGTACAGACCATTGAAGGCGGTCCTGCGTTTGTTCATGGCGGTCCTTTTGCAAATATTGCGCATGGCTGCAATACATTAATTGCCACTAAAGTTGCATTGGGAATGGCTGATTATGTGGTTACAGAAGCTGGGTTTGGTGCTGATTTGGGTGCAGAAAAGTTTTTTGACATTAAATGCAGGCAAGGAGAACTTACTCCAAATGCAGTGGTGATTGTAGTCACCACCAAAGCATTAAAGCATCAGGGTGAAAAGGAACAATCTTTGGCCAAAGGTTTTGATAATTTAAAGAAGCATTGCGAAAGCATCACCCTCTTTGGAATTCCTTTTGTTGTTGCGATCAATAAAACCACAAGTGATACAAAAGAAGAAATTGCGGCAATTGAGAAGTGGTGCCATGAACACAAGATTCCAGTGGAAGTGGTTGATGTGTGGGAAAGGGGAGGAATTGGAGGGGTGGGTCTCGCAAAGAAAGTAGTAGAGCTTTGCAATAAACCCTCGCATTTTAAGCCTTTATATCAATTGGACTTGTTGATCAAAGAAAAGATAAAAACCATTGCGCAAAAAATTTATGGTGCAAAAGATGTTGTTTTTGCACAGGAAGCAGAAGATAAGATTGCAGAAATAGAGGAGATTGGTTACGGCCATCTTCCGATTTGCATGGCAAAGACTAATTTTTCTTTAACTGATGATCCTAATCTGCTTGGCAGACCTAAAGATTTTACTATTACGGTGAGGGATCTCAAGGTTCAAGCTGGGGCAGGGTTCATCGTTGCTTATACCGGAAAGATAATGACTATGCCTGGGCTTCCAAAACATCCTGCAGCAGAGAATATGGATATTACAGAAGATGGGAAGATTGTGGGGTTGTTTTGAAATTAGTTTCTTTGTTTGCCATCATCTCTTTTTTTCGCTATAATCCACTCTGTTTTCGAGGTTTATGAAAGGGGCTTTGTAATGAAGAAAATAATAACCGCATTTGTCCTCTTTTTTGTTCTGGCTACTGTTTCTTACAGCATGGACATCGGAGGCTTCCAAACCGTAGGGGTCAATAAATGGAAACTTACCGGCGGGTTAGATTTTGTTAATAATAAGGATGCCCATTGGGCAAATGGTCTTACACCTTTAAATCCGGGAGAGCAACTTACTACCGGTTTTTCTATTGCTCAGGCAATGGCCAGGGTAAGCTACGGAGTTTTAAATAACCTTGATGTATACGCAAAGGCTGGGACTGCCAATATTTATGGTTCGGCACGAAAATTGAGTAGCGGGGTTTTGCAGTATCGGGACCAGATAAATGCCTGGTCTGTTCCTACTTATGGTTTTGGAGTTAAGGTTAACAGTAAGTGGAACAACTGGTTAATCGGTGGAGACGCCCAATATTCCAATTTCAATGAGCATAGTTTTGATGCGCAAAGATATAACCCTGCTGGTGCAGTGATTTCTACAACTTCTGGAAAGCTGGCAGCTTATGAATGGCATGTTGCTGCCATGGCAGCTATAAACATGGGGACTTTTACTCCTTACGGAGGATTGCGTTATAGTGATTTTTACTTCAAAAGAATGGATGCGGCTTGGGATGAACAGGTGGCTGCTGCCAATCTTGGAGCCTTTTTTGGTACGGAATATATGATTAGTGATAAGTTAAGCTGTAACATGGAAATTGGATTGATTGACGAAACTGATTTTAGTGTAATGTTTAATTATAAAATATAGGGATAGAATATGATCAACTTGAAGAAAATCGAAAAAGCAGTAAAAGAAATCCTTTTAGCTGTTGGAGAAGACCCAAATCGTGAAGGGTTAAAAAATACTCCTGCCAGGGTTGCTAAAATGTATGCAGAGATATTTGCTGGCATTGGCAAAGATCCGGGCAAAGAAGCTACGGTTTTTCATCAGGAAGAACACGAGGAACTAGTTATAGTAAAAGATATCCCTTTTTATTCTATTTGTGAACATCACCTCGTCCCTTTTATCGGTAAAGCACACGTTGCATACATTCCTACCAAAGGGAAAGTTACAGGCTTAAGTAAATTGGTAAGAGTGGTAGACGGGTTTGCCAAGCGTCCCCAAGTACAGGAACGTTTAACATCCCAAATTGCAGATACTTTAATGGAAAGATTAACCCCCCGCGGTGTAATGGTGGTCATAGAAGCAGAACACCTTTGCATGTCCATGCGCGGCGTAAAAAAACCAGGGTCAGTCACAATCACTTCTGCGGTCCGCGGTGTTTTTCAAAAAAACGCAAAGACCCGCGCAGAAGCAATGACCTTGATCAATAATAAATAGTTTTTAACTTCAAAGGTTTAAACATGTATACCTATACCTTAACAGATGAGTTGTATCCATATAATCTTAAGCAGATTTATGATCCGCCTAAAGTGCTGTACGTTGACGGAGATATCCGCGAAGAAGATAAGCTTGCGATCGCAATTGTAGGGACTAGACAGCCTTCTTCTTATGGTTTGGAAACAGCCAGAAAATTTGCCAAAGAATTGGCAGGTTTAGGTATTACCATTGTTTCAGGTCTGGCCCTGGGCATTGATTCTGCTGCGCACGAAGGAGCACTGGAAGCAGGGGGAAGAACTATTGCGGTTTTGGGACACGGCTTAAACATGCTTAGTTATTCCAAAGAGAAGTTTGCTAAAAAGATTGCAGCAAGCGGTGCAGTAATATCGGAATTTGAACCGGATTTTCCGGCCGATAAATGGACTTTTCCTAGGCGCAACCGGATTATTTCCGGATTATCTCTTGGGGTCATAGTAGTCGAAGGTGCCCAGGACAGCGGTTCTTTAATTACTGCACGGTTGGCCCTGGAGCAGGGCCGCGAAGTTTTTGCTGTTCCGGGAAGGATCGATTCGGAAATAGCACGCGGTCCGCATAGCTTGATAAAAGAAGGAGCAAAGCTGATAGAAAAAATAGAAGATGTTTTGGAAGAAATAGAAGCCTTAAAGTCAAAGCTTAGGACCATTCATTTCCAAGGAGAGCTCGATTTTTCCAACTATAATCCGGAAGAAAGGAAAATATTGGAAACCTTAAAAAGGGAACCCCAGCTCATAGACAAGCTTTCTATGGAAACAAAACTGGAATCCGGTCGTTTAGCAGTTGTTTTAATCGGCTTAGAAATGAAGCGCAGGATCAAAAAGCTTCCTGGCCAGTATTATTCTTTAGCTTGAAGAGTGCCCTGTGATAAGGTAAGATATCAAGGTTTTGGAGAGAGATCATGGCAGATACTGAACGTATTCCACCTCAAAATTTGGCTGCAGAACAAGCTGTGCTTGGATCAATGCTTATTGATAAAGGTGCGGTGCTTAAATCAATAGAGATCCTGCATCTCGATAGTTTTTACCGTGATGCCCACCGTTATATTTATGAAGCAATCCTGGGCCTTTTTGACCGGGGGGAACCGGTTGATTTGGTAACAGTTACCGAAGCATTGACTAAAGCAGGGAAAATCGATTTGGCGGGAGGAGCGGTCTATGTTTCCGAACTATTAAATTCCGTGGCTAGTGCTGCCAATGTAGAGCATCACGCTAAAATAGTGGAAGAAAAAGCAGTACTTCGGCGCATTATCACCGCTGCTACAAACATGATCCAAGACTCTTTTTCCGATGGGGAAGCAGTAGACAATGTCTTGGACCAGGCAGAAAAAGCCATTTTTGATATTGCGCTTAAAAGAGTCAAAGAGGGCTTTTATAAAATTGACGACGTTTTGAAGAAGGTTTTGGATAAAATTGACAAGCTCTACGAGAAAAAAGCCAGCATTACCGGGATCCCAAGCGGCTTTGCAGATTTGGACCATTTAACTGCGGGATTTCAAAATTCGGAATTAATTATTATAGCGGCACGGCCTTCAGTTGGTAAAACAGCTTTAGCCTTAAATATTGCCCAAAACGTGGCAGTAAAAGCCAATATCCCAGTAGCTATTTTTAGTTTGGAAATGTCAAAAGACCAATTAGGGCAAAGGATGCTCTGTTCCGAAGCAGAAGTAGATGCCCAGCGGCTCAAAACCGCTACCTTGCCTGACAGCGGATGGAAAAGGTTGACCAAAGCTCTTGGCCGTTTGTCCGAAGCCCCAATTTATATTGATGACAGCGCTGCTATTACTGCCATGGAAATCAGGGCAAAGTGCAGAAGATTAAAAATAGACAAGGGATTGGGATTGGTTATTATCGATTATATGCAGCTTATGCATGGAGGCAGGAGTAGGTCCGATAACCGGGTGCAGGAAATTTCCGAAATTGCCCGTTCCTTAAAAACTTTGGCCAGGGAATTAGATGTTCCGGTTTTGGCTCTTTCCCAGCTTTCTAGGGCGGTAGAACAGCGCACAGACCGGATTCCTCGTTTATCGGACCTTAGGGAATCCGGAGAAATCGAACAAACCGCAGATATGGTTATTTTTATCCATCGTGACGATTATTATAATCCCGGATCCGAACGCGGGAATATCGCGGAAATTATTATTGCCAAGCAGCGTAACGGACCGATCGGGAGCATTGAATTGGTTTTTAGGAAAGATGTTACCAAGTTTTGCGATAAAGAGACCCGTTACGAAGAGGTAAAGTAATTTGGAGCGGAGAAAAAGACTTTTCCTTCTTTTTCTGATTGTTTTTTTTGTTTTCTACTGTTTATCGTTTCCTCTTTTTGCAGAATCCAAAACAGAAGTTAATATCGAAGGTGATAACGTAAAATACCAAGACGATGGGAAAGTAATAGAAGCAGACGGGGATGTGCGCGTTACTTACAAGGACCTTTATCTCACAGCTGGTCATATTTTTTATTATTCAGGAGAAAAAAAGATTGTTGCAGAAAAAGGCTTTTGTTTGGAAAGAGCAAAAACGTGGAACTCCGTTTTGAACAGAGTGTTTATTTAAGCGGTAAGGTCATTAAGATCCGTCCGGAAAAAATGGAGCTTAATGATGCTTCTTTTAATGCTTGTGGCTTACATTCCCCTCATTATAACGTTACTGCTTCCCAGATTATCCTTTATCCGGATATTGGCTGGGTAGTGTCTTATTGGGGATTATTTTGGTATAGCGGGTTACCTTTGATGCCTATTCCCACCTATTTATATGACGTAAAGGCAGAACAGAGAGGGAGGCCCAATACCCCTCCCTTTCCTGAAATTGGTAAAAACAGCGATGAGGGGACCTTCTTTCATGAACGTTTAACTTGGCATGTGAGCGAAAACTGGAACGATCGTCTTACTTTTAGTTATATGAGCAATAAAGGGTGGGGAGGTGGGGTAGATGCAAATTATGTTGCAAATAAATCCAATGAAGGATATGTACGGCTTTTTGCCAATCCAGTAGACCAATGGTATGGAGGGATTACCCACTTTTATTCTTTTGGGGAAGATTTAAATGACAAGGTGGGCAATCCTGCGACAATTTGGCCGGTGTTTTCCGAAAAACATTATGCCCTGCAATTGGACCTTTCCTATAATGAGTTTAACAATTACCAAAGAGTAGGGATTGTTCCAGGTGTTACTTTATATTCCAACCTTACCGATGTTTGGAATACTCCTTTAAAGTACAAGTGGTCAGTTGGTGGAGCCAGGATCAGGGAAAAAGCTTCTGCATTGGAACTCAACCGTTCCAAGATAGACCTTGGTTATTTATTGGATTTTCCTTTGTGGCAAAACGCGGTTTTAACTCCTGGCGTGGAACTGAATTCTTCTTATTATGAGGGGAATAGGCAGTGGATAAGGCAGATGGGGACATTAAGCTTACACCAGAGTTTTCCCGGTTGGGGAGATCCGGATTTTACGGATTTAAAATTAAAAGCGCAGCACTATTTTAAGGTCGAAGGGAATTCCCCTTTTCTTTTTGAACAATACAAATACCAGCCTTTGGCGGAGTTTTTTGCGGAGCTTTCTACTAATGTTGGAAGCAGCCGGGTAGGGATCCGGACCGATCATTTCCTTCCCAGCTGGAATCCCAATGATATTGATTACTTTGTGTCTGCAAAGTGGCATTGTTATGATATAATTTTCACTTACCGCAGTTTACGCGGAGAAACAACCGTCAGTTTTGGATTGGAGCCGCCGAAATAAATATGTTTATAACACTTGAAGGTGGAGAAGGTTGCGGAAAATCTACCCAGGCCAAAGCATTGGCAGAACATTTGTTAAGCCTGGGTAAAAAAGTGGTTTTAACGCGGGAACCGGGCGGGACTAGCCGTGGGGAAATGCTTAGGCAAATCCTTTTGGCCAAAGGGGAACCAATGGCTACTTATACGGAACTCTTCCTTTTCTCCGCTGCTCGGGCAGAACATGTGGAGCAAGTAATTCTACCTGCGCTTAAAAGCGGGGCTTGGGTTATTTCCGACCGTTATGTGGATTCCACTACTGCTTACCAGATTGGCGGGCGAGGGTTGCCCGAAGATGTAGTCCATTTTATTAATATGGTTTCGTCATTATTGGATTGTCCGGTGGAAGAGGGGCTTAAAAGGATCAGGGCGACACGTACGGAATGGACTAAGTTTGAAGATGAAAAAATCGACTTTCATAATAAGGTCAGGAGCAAATTCTTGGAAATCGCAAAAGGAGAGCCGCATAGAATAAAAATCATAGATTCTTCTTTGCCGATTAGGGAAGTAGAGTTCCAAATTAGGCGGATTGTGGGGGTAATGTAATGAAAGCAAAAGATGTACGTAAGAAATTCTTGCAGTATTTTCAGGAAAAAGGGCATCAAATAGTCCCAAGTTCTTCTTTGGTTCCCAAAGACCCTACGGTGCTTTTAACTTTGGCTGGGATGCTCCAGTTCAAGCCCTTATTTTTGGGATTAGAAAAGCCCACCTACAATAGAGCAACCAGCGTCCAAAAATGCATCCGCATGAATGACATTGAAAACGTTGGCAATACTTCGCGCCACCATACTTTTTTTGAGATGCTCGGCAATTTTTCTTTTGGGGATTATTTCAAGAAAGATGCGATTGTTTTTGCATGGGTTCTTTTAAGCAATGGCTTTGGCATAGCTCAAGAAAAGCTCTGGATTGCGGTTTTTTTTTTTTTTTTTTAGTCTTATGAGCTTTGGCAGAAAGAAGTTGGTTTTCCAAAAGAACGCATGGTTAAGCTTGGGGAGGATAATAATTTTTGGGCGGCGGGGCCGACCGGTCCATGTGGTCCTTGTTCCGAGATTTATTATGATTTTGGGGAAAAATTTGGGTGTGGAAAACCGGATTGTAAGCCTGGCTGCGATTGTGAAAGGTTCTTGGAAATTTGGAACCTGGTTTTCATTGAGTTTAATCGGAATGAAAAAGGAGAACTGTTGCCGCTTCCTTCCAAAAATATTGATACGGGCATGGGGCTGGAACGTATTTGCAGAATATTAGAACAGGCTCCTTCCAACTTTGATACCGACCTTTTTAAGCCGCTTATGGATCGGGTTAAACATTTAACGCATATGAAAGAGCCCCCAATTCTCTCTTTGCGTATTATTGCTGACCATGCTCGGGCAGTGACCCACTTAATTGCAGATGGGGTTCTGCCGTCAAACGAAGGTCGCGGTTACGTACTCCGGCGCTTAATTCGTAGGGCGGTTTTGCATGGTAAATTTATTGGAGTAGAAAAACCATTTTTAACTGAATTATCCAAAGAGGTGATTCACCAAAACGGGGAAGTTTATCCGGAACTTATAGAACACAGCAGCTATATTTTAAAAGTATTAGAGGCGGAAGAAGGAAATTTTCGTACTACCCTAGACAAAGGCTTGGATCTATTACAGGTTCTTTTTCAGTCCAGCCGGCAGTCCAAGAAAATTCCTGGGGAAGAAGCCTTTAAACTGCACGACACCTTTGGCTTTCCGTTTGATTTAACCGTAGAAATTGCCAAAGAGAATGGTTTTGAAGTGGACAAAGAAGCTTTTGACCGGGAAATGGAGAAGCAGCGAGAAAAAGCGCGTAGTGCGGGGATTAATAAAGAAGATCTTTTGAGTGCGATTAGGAAGATGGATTTAACTAAACTGAAGCCAACAAAATTTTTGGGCTATGAAAAAATGGAAACTGATGCAAAAGTGGCGGAGATTTTTCCTTTTCAGCAAGTGGTGGTTTTGGATCAGACGATTTTTTATCCTGAGGGAGGGGGACAGGTTGGGGATACGGGAATTATCACGGTGGGAGACAAGGGGATCAGGGTAACCAATACCTTGGGTGCAATTGACGGTATAATTTTTCATGTAGTAGACGATGTGGAAGACTTTAAGATTGGTGAGCGTGTTTCTATGCGTTTGGATATAGCCAAGAGGAAAGCTACAGAGACACACCATACCGCTACCCACTTATTACAAGCTGCGTTAGTGCATGTTTTGGGTAAGCAGGTAAAACAAGCTGGTTCCATGGTTTCTCCGCAGAGGTTTAGATTTGATTTTACCTATTTAGAAGCATTAACTCCTGAACAAATAGAAAAAGTGGAATCTCTGGTAAATCATAAAATCAAGGAAGACCTTGAAGTTGAAATTTCATATACTTCTTTAGAAGAGGCTAAGCAATTGGGTGCAACTGCACTTTTTGATGAGAAATACAAAGATAGGGTTAGGGTAGTAAGAATTAATGAATATAGTATTGAACTTTGCGGCGGTACACACGTAAAACATACTGGAGAGATCGGTTTCTTCCGTTTAATCTCCGACTCTGCGATTAGTGCGGGGATAAGGCGGATAGAAGGGGTTTGTGGCCAGGAAGCAAAAATTCAAGTGATTTATGAAGGTAAAAAATATAGAGATGAATTAAACGAACTGCTTAAAAAATACCGGTTTTTGCAGGTTGAAAAAGAAAAGTTGGGCGGAAGCAAGTTTCTGGAAACCGATATTTTCGAGATAGCAGGTACCGAACTGGACAATTTAAGCCGTGCTGTTGACCGTAAAGATTCTGTTTCTTTAAGAAAATTCCTGCAGCATTTGGCAGGAAGGCTTGAATGGGTAAATGACCGGATCAAAAAAGTGGAAAAAGAAATCGAAGGGTTAAAGGTGGGTAGGGGATGGGAAGAAGTGGCTGGGTTTGAAAATCAGACAGAAGATATTAAAGGGATCTCTTTTTATGCCAAAGTATTAACCAGTTTTCCTTCCCATGTTTTAAAAGATATAGTTGATAAGATGCGCCCAGTGATAAAAAGCGGAATCATTGTTTTGGCTGCACTTAATCCGGATAAAGCATTGTTTGTGATCAGTGTAAGCGATGATTTAACTAAAACAGGTTTTCACGAAGGGCATTTGGTTAAGATTTTAGCGGAAGTGGTTGGGGGTAGAGGTGGGGGAAGGCCGGCCCTTGCAGAAGCAGGCGGTCTGGATAAGACAAAAGTAAACGAAGCTATTACCAAACTTAAGGAACATTTAAATAATGCGAATCCTCTCTCTTGATGTAGGAGAAAAAAGAATCGGTTTAGCACTCTCTGATCCTCTTGGTTTTTCTGCGCAGCCTTTTAAAACAATCAATTGTACTGGTGACCAGGATGCTGATTTGGAGCAGGTTTTAATCGTGGTTAGGGAATTTGAAGTCAAAAAGATTGTAGTTGGCTGTCCCAAGTCGTTAAAAGAAAGAGTTACTCCTCAAACGGAAAAAGTTCGGATTTTTATCGGGCAGCTCAAAACCAAAACAGATATTCCAATCATTGAATGGGACGAAAGGCTTTCTACCAAAGCTGCAGAAAGGCAACTTAGGGAAATGGATGTTATACCTAGCAAGAGAAAGCAGAAAGTGGATCAATTGGCAGCTTGCTTTATTCTTGAAGGATATCTGCAGAAATTGAAACAGGATATCAAGAAAATTTAGAAGACCTTGACTTTGGAGTAGCAATGAAACAAACAGTTTTAATCGTAATTACCATTAGTATCTTTTTAGTAGTTGGTATAGGGCTATTCTTCGATGCCCCACAGTCTTCTGATCAATTAGTAAATGTTTACATTTCCAGCGGATCCACTTCTTCTCAAATAGCGGAGTTGTTGTTTGATAAGGGGATTATAAACAATAGGACTGTTTTTCTGGCATTGAACCGTATTTTGCGTACAGAAGGAAAACTAAAAGCCGGATTATATTGTTTTAAGCCTGGGATGCCTTTGTTTGAAGTGGCATATAAGCTTAAAAAAGGGGAAACGGAATTTGAAGGGATCAGGGCTATTTTCCCGGAAGGAACGTCTATTTATAAGATGGGGATTATTTTAAAAGAAGCAGGATATGAAGATTGGCAGGGCTTCCAAGAGATTAATTTGGGCGATGTTTCTGCTGTAAAAGAAAAATACCCGTTTTTAGCATCTATTCCAATCAATTCCTTGGAAGGGTATTTGTATCCTGATACTTATTTTATAGATCCCAAAGCTTCTCCTAACGATGTGGCAGAAGTAATGTTAGCCAGGTTTCAGGATCAAATTTTTAGCTTTTGGCAGTTCCGCCAAGGTAGGCAGGTGCACCAAGGTTCCAGTTCCTTATCTTTACACCAGCTATTGATTTTAGCATCCATTGTGGAAAAAGAAGCCAAGTTGCCGCAGGAGCGGCCGATTATTGCTTCGGTGTTTTATAACCGTTTGAAGATAGGTATGCCTTTGGCTGCTGATCCTACGATTAAATATGCATTAGAACGGCCGACAAAGAAAGTTTATTATAACCAGTTAGAAGTAAGATCTCCTTACAATACTTATAAGCGCTACGGTTTGCCTCCTGGGCCGATATGTAATCCAGGTTTAGAGGCTTTTAAGGCAGTGCTTTATCCTGCACAGACAGATTTCCTGTTTTTTGTGGCTAAATCAGACGGTTCGCATATCTTTTCTAAAACTTGGGAAGAGCATCAAAAGGCAAGGCAGGATATTAAAAATAAGACTTAGGCCATAACTTTTTGGTGTATTTCGCTGCTGTGGCGATGTTCCTGTAATTCATTGTCTAAATGTTCCAGGTAGCCAATTAAATCCTTCTTAACATGATCGATCTTTTTATCTAATTTTTTTTTATCATCTTTAGTGGACATTTCTTTTTTGATTTCAGCGATGTCATCTTTGGTGGCCATGTTTTTCTTTAGCTCTTCTAGATCTGTCTTAGTGGCCATGTTTTTTTTAAATTCTTCTAGATCTGTCTTAGTAGCCATATTTGTGTCAAGATATTCTTTTAATTCCTTATCCATTTCTTCACCTCCTTCCTTTTCTGCAAGAGATATTCTACACCTTCTGGGTTTGAGCTGTCAAAAAGATTATTTTGTGAACCTAGGAAGAGCATCAAGCCGCGGTAAAATTGGTTAAGGAATTATAGCGTTTAAGCCCAAAATGGAGCAGGAGCTGGATCCGAAGGTTCTTTTGAGTCGTTATTTTTAACCGGGTAGTTTTCTCCTATTTCAATGTTTATTTCATGGATAGTATCTTTTATTGCAGCTGGATTCTTATCTATAATTTGGTTAACGGACATAATTCCCCCTTTTAATTTCGGCCCAATTACATGTATTATCGTAAAAAAAGGGATGAAACTTGCATTATTTAAGTTTTTTTTATTCCCATTCAATCGTAGAAGGGGGCTTTGAGGAGATATCGTAGACTACTCTATTTATTTCAGGGGTTTCATTGATGATTCGGGTAGATATTTTTTCCAATAGATCATAAGGGAGCCTGGCCCAATCAGCTGTCATGGCATCTACAGAGTTTACTGCGCGAATAGCAATAGTGTTTAAATAAGTCCGTTTATCTCCCATAACTCCTACGGTTCTGATCGGTAACAGTACTGCAAAAGACTGCCAGACTTGTTTGTATAATCCGGCATTTTTGATTTCTGTAACTACAATATCATCTACTGCTTGCAGGATTTTCACTCTGTCCGGGGTTAATTCTCCGATGATGCGTATGGCAAGACCAGGGCCTGGGAAGGGTTGGCGGCTGATGATCTCTTCAGGTACATCTAAATCTCTTCCCAATGCTCGTACTTCATCTTTAAAGAGCATCCGGAGCGGCTCAATGAGCTTAAAACCCATTTTTTCTGGAAGTCCGCCTACGTTGTGATGGGTTTTGATCTTTTTTGCCATTTTGCCTGTGGTAGAACCTGCCACTGCACTTTCGATTACATCCGGGTAAAGCGTCCCTTGAGCCAGATAGGGGACATTCCCAAGTTTTTTTGCTTCTTCTTCAAAAGTTCGGATAAAAGCTTCTCCGATAATTCTTCTCTTTTGTTCCGGGTCAGTTACTCCGTTTAGTTTGTCATAGAATCTTTGTGAAGCGTCAATGTGGATAAAGTTGATTTTGAACTTTGAGGTAAACAGGTCCTCAATTTTCTGCGCTTCATTTTTACGCATAAAACCTTGGTCAATAAACACCAGTGCCGCAACAGTGGTGGAATCTACTCCACCGGATAAGGCGCAAAGTACCTTTGCGCTGCCTACTTTTTCTTTTATCTCTTTTAAGGATTCTTCAATAAAGTTTGCAGTGGTCCAGGTTGGCTTTGCTTCGCAGACGATGTAAATGAAGTTTTTAAGGATCTCAACACCTTTTGGAGTATGTACTACTTCCGGATGAAATTGGACTCCAAAGAGTTTCTTATCAGGGTTTCCGATTGCCGCAAAATTGGTGTTGTCTGTGTGTGCCAGCTGTTTGAAGCCATTTGGCAATGTGGCTACTGTATCTCCGTGGCTCATCCAGCATTGGATTTGTTCGTCCAGCCCTGCAAAAACATTGGTCTGGTCGTCAATTAAAAGTTCTGCTTTGCCGTATTCCCGTTTTTTCCCTTCTTTCACTTGCCCGCCAAGTTCCTTTGCCATTAGTTGTAAGCCGTAGCAAATACCCAGTATAGGGATGCCGGAGTTCCAAAGCTCGGGATCTGCATAGGGAGCCCCTTCTTCGTAAACCGAAGCTGGTCCACCAGATAAGATTACACCTTTTACATCGCGTTTTTTGAGCTCTGAAACAGGGATATCATGGGGTAGGACTTCGCAGTAGACGTTGCATTCCCGGACTCTCCGCGCAATGAGCATGGAGTATTGTGCGCCAAAATCCAGAACAACGATCAAATCATGTTTAGCCATAAAAGTATTTCTGATTTTACCATAAAAATATTTAGGTTTAAATTGAAATTTAACAAAATCTTTGTCGACAGTAATATGAAGAGTTTGAATGGAGAAAAAATATGAGTATAGGTTTTTATTTATCGACCCAATTTCTTAGGGTGAGGCAGGAATACAAAGGGACCCAATATAGTCCTGAAGTCTTGGCTTTAGCTGGAAGATTGAAAATAAAGACCAGGCCTGTGAACAAAAAAATCCTGGAGAAAAAAACATCCGGTTGGTCTTTAATCGGGCTTTTGGGAGGGCGTTCTGATATTAAAATCCGGATTGCACAAGGATTAATAGATCAAAATCAACAAGACTCTTTAAGCAGGGGGGTTTTAGAGGTTGGCTTTAAACCCGAGGATGTGGAAATAACAGCCAGAGTTGTCCAGACAGATAAAGAGGCTCTAGGAAAACTAGTAGATACCGTTACCCTTAAAGGGTTTGTAATATCTTGTATACACTACGGTGATTTTACTTACAGCTATAGTCATGATCATCATTTTTCATCGGCAGACCGTAGGGTCTTGTCTCTTGCAAGTTCTATAGCAGAGAAATCAATTGTAAGCAGTGAAACCAGCCATTTGGCTGCAAGGGTCAGGATCGGAAATGAAAGAGAAGTTTTTGGCACGGTTTTAGATAATATAAATGTTGCATTGCGTTTGGCAATGGTGGGTCTTTTTAAACAAAATCAAATACATTTTGGTATGTTTGATTGGGTGGATATTGATGCTAAAGATATTCTAGCCAGAGTAAATGCAACTGGTGGCGCTAAAGTAACAGGGTTTAGGTGGCAGGATAGCACTCTTTTATTTTCAGACCCCCTGATATCCTGATTCCCTATTTGTACATCCCCAGCTGCTGTGCCTTCTGGTAGACTTTTCCTTCAGTTAAGATCGAAGGTGCAATCACAACCTGTACTTGCTGCATCTCTTTGATGGTTGCAGCTCCCAGTGTTCCCATCGAAGTTCTAAGTGCACCAGAAAGGTTCATTGACCCGTCATCAAACTTAGCCGGGCCATGCAGGATTTCTTTTAATGTTCCAATTGTTCCAACCTTGATCCTTGAACCTCTGGGTAAAGTAGGTGAAGGAGTTGCCATTCCCCAGTGAAAGCCTCGTCCAGGAGCTTCTTCTGCTTTGGCAATTGGGGAGCCGATCATTACTGCATCTGCTCCACAGGCAATCGCTTTACAAATGTCTCCCCCTGTAGCCATACCTCCATCTCCAATAATAGGTACATATATACCGTTTTCTTTGTAGTAAGAATCTCTGGCTGCTGCGCAGTCTGCAATTGATGTGGCCATGGGAACACCAACTCCCAAAACTCCCCTGCTGGTGCAAGCAGCTCCTGGTCCAATTCCAACTAGAACTGCGGCAACACCTGTTCCCATCAAAGTTAAAGCTACTTCATAGGTTACACAATTTCCAACCCAAACCGGAATATCCATCATTTCACAAAACTCTTTTAAGTTGAGTGGGGCAGAGTCTTTTGATTTATGCTTTGTGGAAATTACAGTAGATTGGATGACAAAAATATCTGCCCCAGATTTTTTGCAAATGGATCCCAACTTTTTCGCCATTTGAGGGATAGAAGAGACGGCTGCAATGCCTCCCGCTTTTTTGATTTCTTTAATTCTTTTTTCCACTAATTCGTCTTTAATCGGTTCTAAATAGATCTTTTGCATAAGAGAGACATATTCTTCTTTGGTAGCAGCAGCGATTTTGTCTAAAATTGTTTCCGCGTTTTCATATCTAGTCCAAATTCCTTGTAAGTTTAATACCCCTAGACCGCCTAAATTGCTCATTAAAGCTGCAGTTTTAGGGCTGACTACTCCGTCCATGGCAGAGGCAATAATTGGGATTTCAAAATTAGTTTTTCCAATGGTTACACTAATGTCTGTGTCTTCTGGATTAATCGTGATAATAGAAGGAGAAAGAGAGATTTCATCAAACCCGTAAACTCTTCTGGTTTTTTTGTTCCCGCCTAAAGAAATATCCATTGTTGACCTCCTGATAGAACACCAGAGCACCAGTTCACCAGTGCACCAGTAAAAATAGATTGATTAGTATAGCAAAAAAAGAAAGGGATCGCTACTTTTTTTGCTTTTTTGTTGGCTTAACCTGTTTTTTTAGCTTGGAAAGCGGAACGTGTTTGTGTTGTTTCGCAGTATCGAGCATTTTTTCGAATTCTTTTAAGACTGGGGCAGGAACCCAAATTTCTCCGCAGGCTTCGCAAACGTAAGCCGGAACCTGTTCCATAACGTAGAGTTTTCCTCCCTCAAATTCTTCGAGATTTACCTTGTCTTTTTTAAGACTCCCACCGCAAGCTTCGCATTCAGTGGCTTCGTCTTCTTCGTTAAAGAGGTTTTCAGTTATAGAGCTTTCTTTGCTGGTCATTAAACAATCCTCATGCAGGCATTATACCCTATAGTGCAAATTCCGTTAAGTTTTTTGTTTATTTTATAGAAAATGGTGAAAAGCTAATTGTTTGGTTTAGAGAACATATTTTAAAGCCTGTGCTTGAATGGGTTAAAACCAGGGGAGAGGCTATAAAACAGGGGATAGGTG
>JAPLLA010000050.1 GCA_026387795.1 Candidatus Saganbacteria bacterium
ATTTGTTGATCTTATCGTTCCGTTCAGGAGCTTTCATTATTATCATCCCAAACAAAAAGGAAGTGCTTCGATAAAGTTTGTCTTACCAGCAATGACGGGTAAAAGCTATGAGGAAATGGAGATAGGAGATGGGGGAACAGCAAGCCTGGAATATGGCAGGGTGACATTTGGGGATAATATTGAAGAAAAAGATCGCCAAAAAGTCCGTTATGCCCTTGAAGAATATTGCAAGCTTGATACGCAGGCTATGATTGACATCCTTGAGAAATTGAAAGGATATGTAAATCATTAATATTTCAGACGATGAAATTGAAAAATATCAGCTAATTTACAAGAATCATTTTGGCAAAGACATATCAAAAGAAGAGGCTTATGATCAGGGCAGTAGATTGATAAGCCTGATAAAGATATTGATAGACTGGGATCTAAGAGATGAAAAGACTGAGGAGAAGAAGGCGCCAGATTTAGCCTCATAGCCGGTTTTTACAGCTCTCCTTGGCCGGCTGCCCAAAAACCCACGATAAACGCCCTATAAGATAAATCCTTTGGTGGTAGGCATTGAATAAATGTTGGTTGAGGGGCTATAAGGGAAAAGGCTTCAACTAGCCTGATTGTGATGATAGAATACAACCAAGATGAAAGAGTTGGAAAAGCAAAACAAAGCACTTCAGGAAGAAGTCGCCAAGCTTAAAAACCTGATTAAGAAGGTCAAGGAAAAGAAGAAATACGGGTTGGTTTGGGATAGTGAAAAAGAACCAGAGGGAATTGTATTAGATTGCCAATATAAGGTTCCTATTTTAAAAGAGATTAGTAGTAAAAGGATCACATCAGAAGAAGAATCCCCAATAAATATTCTTATTGAGGGAGATAATTATCATGCGCTTTCCATTTTGAATTATACCCATAAAGGGAAAATCGACTTAATTTATATTGACCCCCCTTATAATACCGGCAAAAAGACCTGGAAATATAACAATCATTATGTTGATAAAGAAGATTTATATAAACATAGTCAATGGATAAACTTTATGAAGAACAGGCTTGTTGCTGCAAAAGACCTGCTTACTGAAAAAGGTGCCCTAATATGCGCAATAGATGAAAATGAGCATGCAACGTTGGGGCTTTTGTTGCAGCAAATATTTATTAATTATGTTGTAGATTGCATTACGATAGTTCATAACCCTAGGGGAATACAAGGTGACAATTTCGCATATTGTCACGAATACGCATATTTTGTGTACCCCAAAAATGGCAAATATATTGGTAGAAAGATCAGGAGTGATGATGAAAAGGATTGGTCAAACCTTCGGAATTGGGGCGGTGAATCAACCAGAGAAGATGGGAAGAGCTTATTTTATCCGATATATTTTAAGGATAATAAGCTTGTTAAGATAGGGACGGTCCCTTCTGATTCATATCACCCTCCCAAGGCATATAAGAAATTGAAGAATGGAATGATTGAAATATGGCCAATCGATAATAATGGGATTGAGCGCAAATGGCGGTATTCAAGAGAAACCCTCTCGGAAATTATTGATTTAATACGATTAGAAGAAGTAGACGGCGTTCTCCAAGCTCAGATTCTCAAGGTAGAAGATAGGTATAAAACCGTATGGACGGATAAGAAATATGATGCAAATACTTGGGGAACCCAATTGCTTAAAGAAATATTGGGAAAGAACAAGAAATTTCCATTCCCAAAATCTTTATTTACTGTCAAGGAATGTTTAGACGCGGTAGCTAAAGATAATAAGAATGCGGTTGTTTTGGACTATTTTGCTGGATCGGGTACGACGGCCCATGCCGTATTAGAAATGAATAAAGAAGATGGCGGGCATAGGTCTTTTATATTGGCTACAAATAATGAAGATAACGATGGCGACGGGGTAAGGATATGCAGCGATATATGTTATCCAAGAATTAAAAATGTGATGGAAGGATACAAGTATGAGGGGCAAAGTAAAAAAGTACTTTACAATAAAAAATTGACACCAAATATGTTGGAAGACAATAAATCAACGATTGAAGAGATGGCGACCATCACTTCAAGAAATAATGGCGATTATGATGAATTCAAGAAAAAGATTGAAGATGATCATATTAAGTTGATCGGCATAACAAATATTAAGGGGAAAAAGGAAGGGCTTGGCGGGAATATGAGGTATTATCAATCTGAGCTTATTGATGTGGACCATATTTCTCATGTTTCTGATGACCAGAGAATAAAGCTGACCTATCTGGCGGGCGAAATGATCGCCATGAGAGAAGGGGTCTATGATGAGATAGAGAAAAATGAATGGTGGCAGATATTTCGTAGTGGCAATAGGTGTGCAGCTATTTACTTTAAAGAAAATAAGGTAAAACTGATAGAGCTGGTAAAAAAGTTGGCTAAATACAAAAATGAAGTTGCATTATATATATTTAGTTGGGGGAAGAATGAATATAAAAACGAATATTCTGAATATAAAAACCTTAGGGTTGAAGATATCCCCGAGCCGATAATTGATGTCTATAAGGGAATCAACAAGTTATGAGCATTATTTGCCTCAAGCCATTCCAGGAAACGGCAATAGCCAATTTAAGGAAGCAATTACTAGAATTATGGAAAACCGGGAATCGAAGATCACCCCTAATATTTAAGTCGCCTACTGGAAGTGGGAAAACAGTCATGGTCGCGCAATTCCTTAAAGACCTTTGCGGAGATCCTCAATTTGATGTTGATAAGGCATTTTTGTGGTTCAGCTTTAGTGAGGATTCTTATGAGCAAAGCAAGAAAAAACTATTTAATTATTATGGTGGGGCAGGGGAAGTATCGCTTTTAGACCTAAAGAATCTGAATAGAGGAAAACTAGAAAAGAACAATGTTTTCTTTATTAACTGGCAAAAGATAAAGGACTCAACTAAAGAAGGGCGAAAGCTGCGCCGAGAAGGCGAATCAACACCAAAAGACTTGGGACTATTTGACGCTTTTATTAAAAAGACTCAGGAAGAGGGGCGAGAATTAATTCTTATTGTAGATGAGGCACATAGAGACACTGATACTGATCTAGCAGATGAGCTTGTCGAGTTAATTGATCCGAGAATCATATTAAAGATTACTGCTACCCCAAAAAATGAGCCGAGCGCTTCCGATGTAATGCATAAAAGAGCAGGGTTCGTAGATGTGTTAAGGGAAGATGTTGTTGAGGCTGGATTAATTAAAGAGAAGATTATTACACAAACGAAAGAAGACATAGAAAAGCTTGAAAAGAAGGAAATTGATCAAGATAAAATGCTTTTGGAACTGGCTTTTGCAAAAAGGCTTGAGCTTAAAAACGCCTATAAGGAATTAGGCCTAGATATTAACCCCTTGGTATTGATACAGCTTCCTAATGATGATCAGGCTAGAAGAGAAACCCTTGATAAATCAAAAGAGGATATCGTTAAAGAGTACTTAAAAAGCAAAAAAGTTGATGAGGGGCATATCGCTGTATGGTTATCCGAAAAGAAAGAAAACCTAGATGATATAGAGCAAAACAGCTCTGATGTTTGCTTCTTAATATTCAAACAGGCAGCCGCTACAGGTTGGGATTGCCCAAGAGCTTCAATTTTAGTGATGTACAGAGAGATTAAGAGCCCAGTCTTCCACACCCAGACTGTAGGGAGAATATTAAGGATGCCTGAGGCTATTCATTATGGAAAGCCAGAACTAAATATAGGATACCTATATACAAACTACGAGAGAAATCAAATACAGCTCCCAGATAATAAATTGGGTGAAAACAAGCCCTTCATTTATCAGAGCGTGAGAAGGCCTAAAATAAAGCCTATGACTCTGCAGTCAGTATTTATGGGAAGAACTGATTATAATGATTTAGGCGATTCATTCCAAAATATCTTTTTAGATATTGCCGATAAGTACTTCAGCCTCTCTAAGAGAGCGGATTTTATGATAGCGAAAATAAAAGATAAAATGAGAGTAAAAGGATTGGAAATTGAAGAAGCCAAAGTAAAAAATAAGTTGATTGTTGATGCTGAGATCGAAGATTATGACAACTTTGTAAAAGAGATACGGGATAAGGGGCAAGATTTAAATGAAGAAACCTCAAGGAATGACATTGAGAGGATGTATAACCTATTATGCTTTAATATAATTGCAAAACAGGAAGAAGAAAACAGAAGATTTGCCCCTGAACGATCATGGGGAAAACTTAAAACCGCACTAAATGTATGGTTCGGCGAGAGGACAGAAGAAAAGAGAATTAAATATTATACGATAATTGTAAACGATCTATTGAAGCCCGATAGTATATTAAGAAAGATCATTGGAGATGCGCTTGAGGCGTATAGGCCTATAAGGCAAGAAGAAGTAAAAACAAGGGAATCTAGAGCGAAAAGGACGGAAGAGTTGGGGATCCCAAGGGGATTTCTCTTTTATACTGATGATTATGAAAAGATGAGTGATGTTAAGAAATGTGCTATGGAGCCATTTTATATTGGTAAAAGTTATGTAGGCAGAGATAATGAAACCAAGTTTATCGAATATATAGAAGCCAAAAAGGATATTGAGTGGTGGTATAAAAATGGCTCGACTGGCAGTGAAAACTTCTCAATCCCCTATTACGATAAAACAGGAAGAAAGGAACGTCTGTTTTACCCTGATTGGATTATAAAGTTGAAGGGGAAAATCATTATAATTGATACCAAGTTAGGCCAAACAGCAAGCTCTTCTGAAACAAAAGATAAGGCAGCGGCATTGCAAGAATGGATAAAAGATCAGAACAAAAAGAGTATGAAGTTTGATGGTGGAATCGCAGTTAGAGTTTCGGATGTTTGGAGGATTAATAACAATCAGGCTTATAGCTATGACGCCAGTTATTCTGGCTGGACAGCTTTAGACGATTTGTTTTGATTAAGTATTAATTACGGAGGTAAGGTGACTTGGAGAATAAACAGAAGCATCTTGAGTTTTTACAGGGAGTTATCAACCGAATGGCCGGGAATCTGTTTTTCTTGAGAGGATGGGCAATTACGCTAATTACTGTGTTATTTGCATCGTTTGCCAATAATGCAAACCATGCTTTTATTTATATAGTTTATTTTCCTGTGATTGTTTTCTGGATATTGGACAGATATTTTCTTTCGCAGGAGCGATTGTTCAGGGCATTATATAATTATGTTAGAAAACTAGATGAAAAAGAGATCGATTATTCAATGGATACAAGTGGAGTTAAGAAGGATGGCACAAATGGCTGGCTTTGTTCAATGTTCTCTTCCACGCTTTTATTTTTCTATTTACCTTTGGTTATAATTATGTCGACAGTCCTATACTTACTACATTAATAATATGGCAACAAAAAGACAAGTGTTCTATAGTTTTTATTACAAGCGAGATTGTTGGCGAGCATCAACGGTTCGTAGCATAGGAGCTATTGAGGGCAATAAACCAGCGCCAGATAATGATTGGGAAACAATCGCAAGTGGTGGTGATGATGAAATTAAAAAATGGATTAAAGAGCAAATGGAATATCGCTCTTGCACGATTGTTCTTGTTGGAACAAATACCGCAAACAGAAAATGGATAAACCATGAAATTGTACAGTCATGGAATGCCAGTATGGGGGTAGTTGGGATATATATACACGGCTTAAAAAATCAGGATGGGTATATTTCTGAACAGGGCGAGAATCCATTTGATTACATTGCTTATGGAAATAGTGGAAAAAAGTTGTCCGCAATTGTGAAATGCTATAATCCTTCAGGAAATGATAGCAAGGAAAGATATGATTGGATATCAAAATACATATCAGATGCGGTTGAGGAAGCAATAAATGTTAGAAAGAAAAACTAAGCCAATCCCTAGGTGTGTTTATAGCTGCTCTTTCATGCCTTTCCTGCCCAGCTGCCCCCAAAAGGATTAATTAGCCTCTCCTAGGACAAATCCTTTGCTAACTGGCCTCAACTAGACTCGCCCACAACCCGATTTCCCCGCAGCTATTTTAATAAGGTTTCCTTATTTCCCATGACGTTTAAATTCTTGTGATGGAGATTCTAAAAGAAGAGGATGATCTTAAGTATCTCATAAGGCTGACTTTTGATGATGTCATTGATATTCATTATTCCCTCTGTGAAAGGCTAAAAGCTTTAAATAAGAGCAAAGTCTGGGATAAGCAGAGAAAAATAAAAAAGATAAAAGACATGGTCAATAAGCTGGAGATATTACTATGACCACCCTATCATACCCCAATGCAAGAATTACTTGGCTCCCAATGCCTTATCGAGTAGCTTAGAGGGGGAGACCTTAAGGGCTCTGGCTATCTGGACAAATACAGAGATAGACATGTTTCGATGGTTTCTTTCAATCGTCTGTATGTATTTCTCATGTAATCCTGACATTTCGGAGAGCTCTTCAATGGTTAACCCCTGTTTAAGACGGATAGCTTTAAACTCTTTGGCAATAGCTTTCAGTAATGATTCGTTTGGCTTATAAAATGATCCTGCTTTCATATGGATATGATTGTATCCCTGGGTGTATAATTGAAACACAACCGATAGTATCCATAAACGTAAAAGAGGGGTAGTTGTTATGAAAAGATTGTTATGCCTGTGCTTGATGCTAGGGATTCTTACGGCAAAATTGGCAACTTCGGCATATGCAGAAATAAAAGCAACAGCTAAGAATGAAGGCAATAACTACGTTTTTCATTTATATGATACAACCCACTATGATATAGGAGGGATCCCTATTTATTCAGGCGCGGACGATATAGGCGCAGTAGAAATAAAAGTGAACGAATCAGGCATTGACGTGAGAGATGCTTTATCTCCAAAAATATCTGATGGGGAAATAAAAGCTTATGATATATCTGGGCATGAGCGGAACTTTGAGCCGGGAAGAAAATATGACCCTGTTTATGGAAGCCAAAGAGACCCTATTGTTGGAGGTTTTGATGATATCTTGAAAGACCACCCTGACCCGGTTGCGGAATTGACGTTTAGAGATGGCAAGCTTAATGGGCCATCAAAAATATACGATTATGAAATATCCTTTGTCGATAACATGGCAAGCGGATCATTTGCGGCATATCAAAATGGTAAATTATGTAAAGCAGTAGGCGTTGTAAACGGGCTGTTTAATGGGCCATATAATGAATGCAACCTTTATGGTGCTAAGCATATAGAGGCAAATTATATTAATGGGAAATTAAGTGGCCAATATCGTGAATATAACAGTGATGGGACAAAATGTATTAAAGAGGCTAATTATATGGATGGGGAATTAAATGGTTTATATCGTGAATATAACAGTGATGGGGCAAAGTGCATTGAAGAGGCAAATTATGTAACAGGGAAATTAAGTGGTTCATATAAATTATTTAATGATGATGGTATGAAGATTAACGAGGCATATTATGTTGATGGCAAAATAGACGGGAATGAGACTGTATGCTTTTATAATCCAGATAAAACAATTTCGAATAAAAATATATCTAATTATCAAAAAGGATCCTTATTATCAGAAGCGAGATATGATGCTGGGGCTCTTGTTGAAAAAATAATATATGATGAAGAAGGGCAAGCGAAAACAACTTATGAATATAATAAAAAGGGTAAAATTATTAAAACAATTAATAATAAGCAAGAAGGGGCGCAGGAAGAAGCTGAATTAGCCATTAAGTGGAATGAGGTAAAATCAAAACTGTCCAAAATCACGGAGTATTACAAATACAGCGATATAGTGACAATGTTGGGATCCCCTTCATATTCACAGGGGAATATTGGGCCAAATGGCGAAAACTTGGTAGAAGTGTATGGGAGTGGAATGATTACATGGGGTATTTCTGGGCATGATATCAAAATAATGTTTACGGACAGATATGTTTACTCAATAATGTTAGACAATCAAGTATTTAGGGTATTTAACGAGAATAGGCCAAGATGAAAAATGTATCTGTTATAAGTTGTTTATTTATTTCCATTTGCTTTCTAATTATCATATCTCCTGTGCTAGCTGTTAATAAGTATCCTATGCTTAAGCCACGGACAGTTACATCAATGCACGAAGCCTTTATTGGTCATTGGAAAATGCAAGGGGTGCATGGAAATTGGAAAGATTATTATGTAACGGACACAACAACTGCTCTTCGCGACAAGAAAATAGGGAACGTATTAGAGGGGAATTACACAGTATCATCAGAAACACCAGTTGACAGAACAATGCTATATGAAGAAACAGATTCAGTGCCAGGGTTGGATTTGCCATCCGTTACTGATCAAAACATGATCACTTTCTCTAAGGACTTTAGGAGTGCAACGTTGATTTGGAATGTTAACGGAAAATATGATGATAATGGGAACTATCATGGGCCGGATAAACATCACATAAAATATGTTGGAGATCAATAACATTAGTGAGCAAATCAGATTGCGGGTTTCAGCCCCTATTTCAACGTTTCTAATTAAGGAAGAAGCAATGCCTGAAATAAAAACCATTTATTTTCCAGATAGTTATGATGCTCTTGATGTGCTTAGAGATGAGTATGTAAAAAATAAATATCTACTTGTGTCTTTTGAGAGGATCAAAGATCGTAGTGAAGCCAAGAAGCTAAAGGATTATCTTTTAGGTATTACTTATGTTAAAGAGGGGATAGCCTTTCAGTATGGTAAAACCGTTCTTTTTAGTGTGCTAAGTAACGGCGATTCAAAGGATACCTTAAAGATTCCGGATTGGGAGGGATAACTGAAATGCTGCTTTATGAGATTATGGCTAAGAACACTAAATTCGTTGATGATGTTATGAAGGAGCCCTTTACTCCAATTTCTACTGGATTAAAAAGTCTTGATGAAGCAATAGGGAAATTCAAACCAGGTGAAGCAATCATCGTGACCAGCATTGATCCTATGAGTGGGACTGCATTTATTCTTGATTTTTCATTAAAGAATTCATCAAGGAATAAAATCCCGATATTGCTTCTAAGCTCAATAACATCTGTAGAGCAAATGGCTAAATTGGTATTTCTGGGAATGGATGACTTTCAGATAATATCTAAAAACACTCCTTTATATATTGAAGAAGCTAATAAATTAAATATTGATGAAATTAAACAAAAAATCCTTGGGCTCAATAAAGCAGCGTTAATTGAGGTTGTCATTATTGATTCAATTGATTATATATATCAATCCCTTCCTGCTGAAAATGGGCAAAGAATAACTAGCTTATATGAATTTATTAAGGGAATTAAACAGCTTGCGAAGGAATTAAATATAATCATTGTGATGACGGCTAGGATAATTAAGGATATGGAAGTCCCTAAGGAAATTGCAGCAGCTGAACCATTGGTTGATCTGTTAATTGGTGTTGAGATGCTTGAGTCATTTGAGGATCAGAACAAAAGGATGATTACGGTTAACAGGAATGGCGAAAATATTGCCTCTCTGCTAGTGATGTTTGATAGGCGCCATGCTAAGTATTATGATGAAGGCGTAAATTATGAACCCCCCATCTATAAAGAGGAAATTGCTAGGGAGTGCGCTTTAAGGACTAAGTAGATAATCTTTCCGCCGTTTCTGCCCTATTTATTTTTGGTTATAAGAGATCAATTATATGAAACAGCTGATTTCTTTGTAATGATGACTGTTAGCTAATCTTTGATCTGATTAATTCTCCAAGCTTTTTTAGGCTATCATCACTCATTAACCCGCCTTGTCCAAGGAAGGGGATTAAAAAGACCCATTTACCATTAACCTGAAAACAAGTGATTGAGCTATCATTGATATCTATAGATGATACGCTCTCTTTATTTATATCATTTACTTGAAAGATTGAAAGGAAGTCCATTTTATTCCTTTTGCTATAACACACAAGGCATTTTGCCTTGCTCTTCAAAAACAGTTCTCGTAATTTAGGGAATCTGTTTAATCTGCACCAAAGGGCATATTCATCGCGGTTTTTTAGGCCTGTTGCTTGAATATCAAGATTATCAAATGCGTCATCATGTCTGGCAAAATCTAGGGGATATAAATTCATGAGAAATGTATCCCCTTTCCCATTAAATAGCTTGTCTTTATGATACTCAAGAGAATTGGTGGCATCGCCCTTGATGAATAAAACCAGCTTAGCTATTTTTCTCCAGACAGGCCAGTTCTTGTAATCAGGATACTTATTCTTAAAATCTTCATTGACATAATCAGGTCGATCTTGATTTATATATTTGTTATATTCATCTCTAAAGTAGTTGTCTTTTCTGCTTTCTTTGTCTTTACCCCCATATTCAATCCCACAAAACCAATAAGGGGCATTAATATTTCCGATCATCCCAGAATAACTTAACGTCCATTGTTCAAAATCCAACTTAACATTGATGCCCATATCGTTTGCCTCCTTCGTGTAGTAAGACAACCTATCGGTGTTAACGATTGTACCAAGAGGAACCGATAATATCCATGGCTAAAATAAACAAATGTGATGATGATAAGGAAAGAAGAGAAAAACGAGCCCCATGGTTTACTTTATACGAGCTCTTTGATGATGGACTTGGGCGGCTGCCCCAAAACATCCTGAAAGCCGCCTATAAGATAAATCCTTGCGTATGGAAAGTGAATAGGATGCTTGTCGAAGCAGGGAAGCCCCTCGCTGTTTAGTTTCTAGTAGACAGAAAAACGTTTGATTCTTTATGGGTACTTTTATTTCGTTTTTTCTTAACCCTGGTGATTTATCATCTAAAAAGAATAAATGACCGGCGATTAACATTGATGCCGGAATATAAATTAGAGCAAAGTGAAAATGGGCATAGTAGCAAGGGCATCCTTATAATCTAAAATAGGAGAAAATATGGAATTACTAACCGATGAATTACTAGAAGAATTTAAAAAACAAGGTGATACGAGCAATAAAACTGCCGATGAGGTAAGGGTAATAGCTAAATTCTTCAATCCTACTGGGGTAGGCACTTGGTTTGCTACTGAGTACGATCCTGTTGATAGAGTATTCTTTGGTTTTGCCAATCTTGGGGATTCAGAAATGGCAGAGTTAGGCACATTCAGCTTGGACGAGCTTCAGGAATATAGAGGTAGATTCGGTCTAGGTATAGAAAGAGACCTTCATTTTCACAATCACACGCTAAAAGAAGTGATGGATGCCAGGGGGATGATGCATTAAAAGACATCATGAAGATAAAAGAATTGTTTATCTTGGAGGAGAACCCTATTTCAATGGTGAGCATAAATTGTCTAGAAAGCAGGTTAGAAAAATTGTTTACGGAAGACTAAGAAATAAAAGTGATGAATATATTATCAATAAGATTAAACGATCAGAAAAAAATAACAATACCAGGATTGGATATCATCTGAGAAATAAGGCAGTTCTTGAAGATGAGGCAAATTATAAAAACACCCTGGTAATTCGGCTTGCTGTAATCGACGGCATTATAACTGAATTGCGCAGAGAAAAAATTAAGCTTAGGAATGAATTGGAAAAATGTGATGACGAAAGGGGGTGAAATATATGGGAGGGTTAAATAGATCAATCTTGGCCGGGAGATTAGTAGCCGATCCAGAACTTCGTTATACCCAAGAGGAAAAGGCTGTAGCACATTTTAGATTAGCAATTAATCGAGGTGGCAGTAATTCAGCTGAATTTATAAATTGTGTGGCTTTTGGTGGCCTGGCTAAGATTTGTGGCGAATATCTGAAAAAGGGAAAGCTCGTAGCCGTGGAAGGCAGAATTCAGATCAGAAAATATGAAAGCAAGGAGGGCATTAAAAAATCATCGATTGAAGTCATTATTGACAATATGCAGATGCTGGATAGTAAATTCTATAATGTTTCCGAAAAGGCTGAAGAACCGCAGGGCTAAGGATTGATAGCAATTGATAATATCCTTTATCGGGAATATAATTTATATGATGGATATTAAACATGACAAATTGAGGGAATTCTTTGAAAAGGTTAAGGCTTTAAGCTTTTGGCAGCGATTGTTTGGATGGGGATCATTTAAAGCCCTTAGTTATGATGCTTATAGTGAGTACTCACAATTAATTGCTGATTTGGAGAGGATTAGCAAAGAAGCAGTAGGCACCGGCAATGCCGTCAACCTTCTATTAAAAGACAAGGAAAACTTGTTCTCCGAAAATACCCGGCTTGCTGGTGAAATGAATTTAATTAAGCCAAAGATTGATGAGCTTAATTCTGTGCTTACAGCTTTAAAGGAAGAAAATGCTGGGTATAAAAAGGTTGAGGATGATAGACGGGCATCTCACGATGAAAAAGCAGCCACGTTAAATGCTGCTCTTGAGCGCGTAGATAAGGAAAGAGCATTAGAGATTAAGGCAGCCAATGACAAAGTCATAGCCGAATTAGAGGCGAAGAAGAAAACGTGGGCCAACCATCAAGATAATGTTAAAAATGCAATGAGATTGATCTGTCAGAGATTAACAATTGAATATGTCGATAAACCGCCATTTAAAGGGACGCCTGATAACACGATTAAAATATGTGATGAATTTGTTATTTTTGATGCTAAGAGTCCTGCTACGGATGATTTAAGTAATTTCCCAACCTACATCAAGGCACAAACAGAATCAGCTAAGAAATATGCGAATCAGGACTCTGTTAGAAAAGATATTTTTTTGGTTGTCCCGCTAAATACAATTGAAGTACTGGATCAACTTGTTTTTAATATGGCCGATTATAATGTCTATGTGGTCACCTTGGATGTGCTTGAACCGCTAATGATAAGTCTTAAAAAAATAGAGGAGTATGAGTTTCTTGAGGATCTTAGCCCAGAGGAAAGAGATAACATTTGCAGGGTAATTGGAAAATTTGCCCATATAACAAAAAGAAGGATACAAGTTGATCAATTCTTTGAAAGCCAGTTTCTGCAAATACTTACAAAATGTGAATCTGACTTGCCGAGAGATGTATTGGATAAAGTTGTGGACTATGAAAAGCAAGAGAAATTGAACCCCCCAATAGAGAAAAGAGCAAAACAAATATTAAGTAAGGAATTGACTGCAGACAGCAAAAAGATAAGAAAAGAAGCAGAGGCAAAATCAATCGCTTTTCCTGAAGGCATGGAACAAAACATTAAAAGCTTGCCGTTATATACGGAAGAACCCCAATAAATATTCCTTTAGCAATTAATAAAGCCACAACATTTTACGAATTCATAAATTACGCAATTTAGATCTTAAGCGTTAAGTCTACAAGAATTACCCCACGTTTTAACTCTTAAAGCGCAAGGTTCGAATTTTAAAGCGTAATATTCACTATTTATTTTAAAGGAGGGAATTAATTATGAGTGGCTTAGAGAAAGAAAAATACTTGTCCAGGGAAGAGATTAATAAAATGAAATCCTTTTTATATGACCGGATGATGCTGAGCAAACTTAAAGGCAAGATTAGGGGAGTAAAACCCTATTACATTATAATGTTTATTCTCTATGCCGGCCTGAGGGTAAGTGAGGCATGTAAGATAAAGTTCAGGAATCTCAACCTGACATCACGCACTCCGTATGTTCAGGTAATTGATGGGAAAGGCGGCAAGGATCGGATAGTTTACGTCCCATCAGAGCTAAAAAGACTAGTGGCCGAATTTAAACAGTGGAAAGAGAATGTTGATGAGCCAATTGGCGATGATGATTACGTATTTGTTACAGAGTGCCGGAATCCTTTCTTACCCAGGTCAGTCCAGTTTATGATGCAGGAGGTTAAAGATGTGTTAAGGCTTGATTGTAAGTGTAGCCCTCATAGCCTAAGGCATAGCTTTGCACTGTATCTTTATGAAAAGACCAAGGATCTCAGGTTGGTACAGAAGCAGTTAGGGCACTCAAATGTACAGACCACAACTATATATTCCGATGTGACGCCCGAGCGAAGCAGCGCTGAGGTGGAGGATATGTGGACAGAATAATTAATTCGCAATATTGCTTATTACGTTATATAACTTTGTTATAATTCATATATGCAGGATGATAGATTCCAAATAATTGATGCATTCATAAAATTAAAACGCTCAAAAGAAGGCAAAACAAAAAACTTCTTTACTGGTATAAATGGGCTGGCAAATAAACTAAATACAAATAAATTACGTGTTTCAAGAACTGTCCACAGATGGTTTGGTGATATTTCAGAGAAAGAATTAAATAAAGCAATTGGGAATAACGATTTATTAAAAAATGCACTCATATTAAAACCTGGGACGATTGCTAGATCTGAAATACCAAAATGGTTTTTCGGATATATTAATGTCAAGAGCCTGTTTATTGACCCGTGTTCGAAAATCCTTTTTTTTAAACCACATCTTAATGATATGAAGATTAATAATATAGACATTTTCCAAGAGAAAGTTAATAGGGCAGAGGTATATGGGATGAGGAGCGAAGGACTCATGGATTATGCCGGAAAACGCAGTGAAAATACCCCGATAAACCTATTGCGTAAAGCGTATGCTCATATATTGACAAAACTCGGAGAGTATAATTATAGAGCTAATCCGGGATATAGAAATAAAATTAATAACTTAATGAGTATTAATGAATTCGAGCAATATAAAGAAGTATTAGGGCATCTATTGAAGCTTATTCGAAGGAAAGAGAAAACTAAAGGAAACAAGGGACTTAAAAACGCAAAAGCAGGGAGGCGGCCAGCGCTGAGTGATAAAAATATTAACTCCCTTGTTCAGATAATACTAGGAACGAGTCCTGCTGATCATGAAATTATTAAGTGTAAAAAGTGGAATTCAAGAGGCTTTGGAGAATTAGTAATGATAAAATTCAAAATTCAGCTTGGGAAAAGTACGAGTGAAAAATATTGGAGAGAGATAAAGCCGCGTATTTTTTAGGAATCCTTAAGTTAATCATTGGTCTGCCCGCTATTGTTAGCCTTTCTTACCCTAGTATCAGAATAAATAAGCAATAAACCATCAAAATATCCAATAATACAGCCAAATAATAACAAATCTCCACTTATTTGCTATTAAACAAAGAACGAGGGCTACTGCAATCGGTTAAATTTTGCCCAAAGGAGGGTGGCTAGTGAATATTGGACAAGCCTGAACGGTAAGCAGCCTAAAAACAACAAAAGTGTTTATGAAGGAGGTGAAAAAGAAATGTATATTGAATATGAAAATCTAGCTCATAAGCTTCTTAAAGAATGCAAATCCGAACTCCAACTATATCAA
This sequence comes from Candidatus Saganbacteria bacterium, assembly GCA_026387795.1. GTDB lineage: Bacteria > Margulisbacteria > WOR-1 > JAPLLA01 > JAPLLA01 > JAPLLA01. The sequence continues at coordinate 15,157 of JAPLLA010000050.1, forward strand.
AATGGAAAGTTAAAAGAGATGTGGAAAACTGTTGAGGCTGGAGAGAGGAATAACCTTATTTATGCAGTATCCGATTTTATTGAGAAAGGACGCTTGACAGGAGTAGTTCAAGGCATTGAGTGGATGTTATCTACTTGTAAAATATTGGATGAGGGGAACGCATTAAGTAGATAAAAACGAGTCCCATAAGAACAGTGAGCACCGATCGGAGTGCCGATTCCAAAATATAAAGGAGATGACTATGAAAAAGTACGAGATGAGCGAGGTGGGCTTGTTTGAATTTGTCAAAAATGCGGTTTTGGTATCGACTGTAACTTCCAGAACAATATGCCTTGAAGTCAAAAGGATCCAAAAAGGGGTTAGCAAGCTGTTGCCAAGCTGTTCGGGACAGGCAAAGAATCGGATGTCAACAAAAAGGAGATGAAATATTATGAATAAACAGGAAAAGCTATTGAAGCGTATTAATAAATACAGAGCTAGTTTTGAGAAATATCAGGCCAGCTCAAGAAGACGAGATGGAACGATGCACCCAACTAAATTCTCCCCTCTTGCTAAAGCACTTGAAGATTACTGTCGTCTGAACTTCTTAAGCGGCTATCTTAAAGGTGTGGATGATATATGGCAAGCTTTTGGCCTGGACATTTAAGCAGAAGGAGATAAATTATGCAACCTATTAGGGATGAGCTGGAAATATTGGTGGGCTATGGGTTAAAGATATGCGCATGTTTTTATGGGGTTAAGGGAGGGGAAAAGATGTTTTGTTTCGCTAAGGGAGGCAAGAGAACCGTAAAGTGGAAGTGGCTTAGGGATGACCCCCAATTACCAATGGATCAGATTATTGAGCCATTGGGGGCTTCTAAGACATTGGCTGGGGTGATCCCTGACAAGATGGCTGTTATAGACACGGACGACTCCGTAAGCTCAGGAGTTATATTGGAGTATCTCGAGAGCAGGGGTATACGCACATTTTATGAAAAGTCTAAAAGTTGTAATGAGGAGAATCAAAAACATCACTTTTATTTTAGATCCAAATCGCCTTTACCATATGTAACAGAATTTCAGGAGATTGGCGTTAAGGGCAAGGGGGAAATATTAGGAACGGGACATCTTGTGATAATAAACCCTGATGGCTGGCAGACAAACCCTTCTTTGGTAAAAGAGCTTCCATTTCTGCCGGATGAGTTTTGTCCGAAGGAGCCCAACAAAGATGTCAGTCAGATAAAGAACGATAAGCCACCAGCAACCGTAGAGTATGTCGAAGGGATAAGAAATAACACGCTGTTTAAAATAGGTTGTGGCCTCAGACATAAAGGGGTGAGTGAGGAAAATATATTCTCGTGCCTGTCAGCAATCAATGCCCAGTGTGATCCGCCACTTTCTGACAAGGAACTACTACGCATTGCAAATAGTACCAGTAATTATGAGATTGGGAATAAGCACACAGGTTTCAATCATAAGTACAATCTGAAAAAGATAAAGGAGAAACATTATGAAAACTCCCCCTTACGTGATCGCTAAAATGATCCAAAAAGAGATGGACATTGTTAATGTGTTTAAAAGCTTGTATATAAAAAACGGTTCTCATTACGTGCTGTTAGAAGAACCAAAGTTGGGCAGTCTAATATGGGATGCGCATGAAGAAATATTGCCAGGAGAAGATTTAAACTCATACATAGTTGAAGAAATTATTTATTTTCTTGAAAGAACAAAAGTTATTGACGAACAATTTATTAATCCTCCGGACGGCCTCCCTGTAAAAAATGGGATATTAAAGCTTGATTATAGGACAAAGAAGATTGATCTTTATGAAAATACGGATGATGCATACACTTTTTGGGGAAGGATCGAATATGATAAGGCTCGCCAAAATGAGTGTGTTAATAGTGCCTTGGCCCACCTAAAAAGCGTTATTCCTTCAGACGACGAAATCAACTGTTTAATAGACATTTTGGCGATGGGCGCATGGCCAATACTTAGAGATGATGTCAATTTTGACCATATCGTTTTGCAGATCGGCCCTGGGGCAGATGGCAAATCGGCACTTAATTCAATGATATCAAATATCTTTGGAGATGCCGTTTCTGCAATAAGCATAGAGCAGTTAAGTGAACGGTTTGCTGCATCGGGTTTATTAGGCAAAAGAATTAACATAGCGACTGAAAATGCTCAAAGAACATTTAGAGATAACCCGTTACTTAAAGCTCTGACAAGCGGGGATAAGATCAACGTTGAAGAAAAGTATAAAGGGATACAGTCTGCTGAACTAAAGCCAGTTCTCATATTTGCTCTAAACAAGGAACCAATATTTGGAGATGCAAGCCCAGCGATTAAAAGGCGTATGGTTATAGTGCGTTTCCCAAATGTGTTTAAAACGGAGCCCAAGGATGGGGAATTATTGGCTGACCCGGAATTACGAAATCCGAAAAGCCTAATATCACAGACTATCCAACAGGGACTTTTGCACTTGATGATTCAAGCGGCAGAAAGGCTGTGTAAAACAAAGAAAATAACAGCCACTGACCCCGCTATCATTGATGAAATCCAAAAAGAAAATGCCCATCTTTACCGTTTCTTTTATGAGTATTTAGAGAAGTGTGCTGGGAATACCATCCCTACGGGCGAAGTGTTTGATGTGTACAAGAATTTCTGTCGAAAAGAAGGCCATTTGATACTCGATAATAGTTTGAGGGACGTATGGGTTGATCCACACGAATACGATAAAGTATGCCGATCAGCTGGCCAACTATCAAGGAAGCTAAAAGACCTATTCCCAGCGATAATATCGAGGTCAAGGAATGATCAAGAACGCCTGTTAAAAGGCATTAGATATATAGACCCCAATAATCAAGATATATTTAGGTTACCAGATTGGATGAACAATAAACCCAAAAAATTAGTTAGTGTGTGACGATGAAGACTTTTCACACACAACCTTAAAGGGCGTGAGTGCATATGGTTAAAAGCCAAATTATAGAAGTAAAACTTAATTGTAGCGGTGATGTTAATGATTATGAACGTTTAATAACGGTGAAGCGAATTGCAGAAATTATCAATCAGGCTAGGAAGCAAGGAAAATGGAAAAAGTTGATGTTAAAAAACTCATTAGTGAGTATAAGCACCAGTCTGTGGTAAGCGATTTAAGCGAGTTGGCTTCTGGAACCGGATCTCCCATGAGGAGTCAGTTGAAAGGGATGCCCCTCAGAGCCATTTTAAACTTGCCTTAGATTACTGCAATTTCAACAAATGGGTAATCGTTAAAGAATACCCCTTGCTCGAGGTGCAAGGTAAGTATATCCGGGACGAAGCTGAATACCATAAGTACCGTTATGATGTTGAAAATCATAACATTGACATCCTATTGCTTACGGAGCTTAAAAGACTTGCGCGTAAGACCTCGATCCTGATCGAGGAAGCTGACTATATGCGGAAGCTAGGTGTTGATATTGTGGCAATAAACCAGAAGATTGACACCACGTCTGCCTACGGCAAATTCTTTTATGTACTGATGGCAGCCTTGGCAGAGCTTGAAAGTGATGAAACCAGTTACCGGATTAAACGGAATGTCCCTAACCGTGCGAGGGCTCTTAAGGTGCTAGGTAATAAAGCGGCCTATGGGTAAAGATGAGCTGCTAAAACTAGGATATTCAAAGGAAATAATTGATGGCTGACTCTTTTGAGAAAGATAAAAAACGGAAGATATTGTACCCCAATGCTGACCAGCTTAAGGTAATTAACCAGGTTTTAATTAAACTTAACGAGTTGGACAACATTAAACAAACGGTGGATTGGGTTAACCGGAACAAATTGATGGGAGGGAAGAAGCTCTGCCATACAAGCCTAAAAAGAATGATACTGACAGAGGATCAGGCTGATGGTGGCCTTGGTGGACTGCTTGAAGGGGTCTATGCCAGAAACATGTACGAAGTGGTTAACAAGCGTAAAAGCAAAAAAGATAAGAAACACTGGGAGAAAGTTGCCATTCCTTCCCCAATAAAATTAGGGCTAATTGATGAGAAGCAATTAACATCGGCCAGAGAGATTTTACTTGAGAAGAAAAAGAACTATAAGCGCCATACAAAGCCTTGTGTTTATCTGCTTTCAGGATTACTTTTTTGCTCTAAATGTGGGAATAAAATGTACGGTCATACACAAGTAAAGGGCATTTCTAAGTACCGATGTAAGGCCTGCGGTTTCAGGGTAAATAAAAGTGATTTTGATGAACATGTGATGATGGTATTAAATTCGATGGTGCTGGAAACAGAAGAGATTCAACAGCAGTTAAATTTAACGGTTGGAGAAGATGAAATATCATCAAAGAGGCAATTGCTTGAAAAGGCAATTAGGGATTGTGGCCAAGGCTTAGTAGAAATAGAGAAAAGAAGAAAAGGCATGTTTAGGGCTTACGGTGATGAACTGATAACCAAGGATGCTTTTGATTCAGAGAATAACAAGTGTAATGACGAGCAAGCCAAGATCAAAGATGACATCAGAAAAGCAGAAGATGAGCTAAACAACATGGCCAACTATAAAACTGATAAAGGTGTGGTGCTAGAAAAGGCAATGACAATAAGGCAGATGTTAAGTCAGATTGACGACGAAAAGCTTAAAAACCAACTGCTTAAGATAATTGTCAGAAAGATCACCATTTCTGAAGCAAATATAGAGGTTGAAATATACCCTTGGGAGTTCCTCAAGTATGCAGAAGTAGAAAGCCAAAAGCATGGAAAGGATGGCGATGCCTTGTCCTTGCGGCAATTACGGAGATCCGTTTAAGGAATGCGTTTGTCCCCCTTTTAAAGTACAACGCTACTGGCAAAAGCTTTCCGGGCCGCTACTCGACAGGATTGATTTACAAGTAGAAGTGCCGCGGCTCAAGAAAGAAGAGTTGGGGATTTTTTCCGAAGGAGAAAGCTCTGTAGTAGTGAGGCAGAGGGTGATTAAAGCCAGACAAGTTCAACAGGAGCGGTTTTCCGGATCTAAAGTGCGCTGTAATGCAAAAATGAAAGGTAGGCAGATCAAGGATTTTTGTGTTTTGGACAAAGATGCGTCCGAGCTTTTAAAGTCCGCGATTTTACATCTTAAAATGACAGGCCGCAGTTATGACCGCATCTTAAAGGTGAGCCGTACGATTGCAGACTTGGAGTGCTCGAGTGATATTAAGGCTGCGCATGTTGCGGAGGCTACGCAGTATCGGGCGTTGGATAGGGAGAGGGGACTGGGAGGGATCAATTAAAGGAAGTTGGGATTAAGGCGATTTTTCTGTACGAGCAGGAACAATTTTTCCTGATGCGGCTGGCATTGCTTCTCCCTTCAACCATGCCACAATATCGCCTGTTTTTAATGCGCCGTTAAACTTGGGTAGGGAAGATGTAGCTTTAATGCCGAATGCAGTTTCTCTTGCTGCGGGATCCAACTGCGAAGCGTACGCCAAGGCAATTAGTTTTTGGATTAGTTTTGCATAAGTTGCATCGGTAAGTTTATCGTCCGGATTAAATCCTGCTTCGCTTTTTAAATAATTCCTCAATGCTTGTTGATACTTCTCAGGGGTCCTTGCAACCCAACTGACATAAGTTTCTTCTGGTTGCTTGGCAAGAGTTGGATCTTTAGAAAGTCCAGCACAAGTTGCATTATAGTCTTTTTCAAATGCGGCTTGGCTAACTTCCATCAGCCCTCCCTGGTAAAGAGCCCAGGCTTGAGTCTGCGATATCCCCATTTTATTGGAATACCATTTAACTGTTTCCAGGCAATTATTTAAGTCTTCTAAAGAAATAGATCCATCTCCTTTGAGGCTTAATAAACCTTTGGTCATTGCGGCAAAAAGTTTAGCAGGAACATTTATTCCCATGGCTGCTAATTCTTCTATTTCAATTGTATTAAGATCAACGGATTTACTGCCAACTTGTATGTCTTTACCGTCGATTTGTATATTAAAGGTTTTTTCATCCTTGTCTGAATCGACGTATGTTATTCTTTTCCCCTCTATTCCCTGTAGCGCCAAGAAGCGGGTCATGGCTTCTTGTTTTGCTGCGGCGGTTCCATCTCCTCCACCAGCGGCAGGTAAAGTACCCTCATCAACCGCAGGGATGGATGCTGCTGGTTTGCTTGGTGGCAATGTTCTTATAGCAGCATCTGCGGCTGCATCGGGATTTTGAGGATCACTTGCAAGCAAAGTGTCAAAAAATACTTGTAAGCCCGCTTGATCTAGAGGTTTGCCTCTATCTGTATATGCTTTGTCTAATTTTGCCATAGCTTGTTTTAGGGGGTTTAGGTCAGGACTGTTAACTAATGCTTCGCATAGGGCCTTTAGAGTGGGTACGCCAGTTTTTGCTGCTCTTATTTGGGTGATCTCCGCTTCTGTTAAGTGTTTACTGGAAGTTGCTCCATTTGTCGTAAGTGTAATATTGCCTTCCGCTGTTTTTTCTAAAATAATACCGCTAATATTAATTTTTTCTCCAGGTTTTAATCCTTCCAGCAGCTCAAAAAAACAGTCGGAAAGTTTTCTATTTGCATCAAATTCAATCGATGGTGTATATGTATAACCTGCTCCGCCAATATTATTAACTCCCATATAAATTCATCCCTTTCTTTTTAAAATTAATTACAGTTTGGATCGCTTGGATTTGTTACGCAAGAGTCTACGGGTTTTGTTGCTACTGCCAATGGCTTTGATCTGCCGCCTTCTGCTTCTTCAGCAACTGCTGCTGGCTGCGTCTGGGCCGCCTTTCCAATTACAAAAGTTCCGGGTAATACTGTTGCCCCCATACTAAAAGCAAAAGGAACGTTTCCGGTTTTTTTCTTGGTGCCGCTATGAAAATCTTCTTCAATTGTTATGACAACTTCCCATTGTCCCGGTGTTGTTTGTTTTGCTGTGACAGTCCATCCTTCGTTTGGCGGCAGCACGGTATCTTCTTTTGCTCCGCTTTTTCTCCCCTGCAAAACAAGGCTGCCAGATGGGTCGGCAGCGCTAGAAACGGTATATCGTATTTCGGTTCCCATCTTTATGGGTTTGGTAGTACCTGTTGTTACTTCTTGCTTGCCAATAAAACATTTTGGTTCTTGAGCCGGTGTAGCTGATTGCGGTGCTGGGGATTGTGCTTGTTCCCCTCCTTGATCGCCTGTTACTGCTCCTGCTTGAGCTGAGTCCGCTTGTTGGGTTCTTCCCTCGGTTGCTTTTTGGTCTGGCTTTCCTACGCTATTTAAATCATAAAATTGCAATTCATCAAATGTCTCTTTTTGTGCTGCTGGCAGTGCTTCTGATTTTCCTTCTTCATATGCAGCACCTATTGCTGCCAAGCTCTCTTGTCCCGCTTTTTCGTCTTCTGGTTTGTCATGTAAATAATAATAACTGCCTATGCCCACCCCTGCTCCTATAACAGCTCCCCCTAAAAATCCCAACCATCCGCCGCTCCCACCTTTGCCAGCTCCTCTGGCTGCTCCGGCAACTGCTGCTTCAACTATAGGCGCTTCTGTTCCCAGCTCTAACATAAGGGCGGAGACAGGATTACCTGCGAAGCCCGCTACTGTTCCTTCTCCGGTTACTCCCGTCATTGCGTTCATTTGTTGTGTTGCGTCTCCTGAAATTGCTGCGGTTCTTTGTGCTTCATATTTTTGATTTATTCTTTGATCGGAAACTTGTACGGTTGCTCCTGTAGGAATGTCTCCGCTGGTTTGCAATTGGCAAGAGAGGCCTCTTTTTATCCTTTCATCGGTTAGTGCGTCTCTCCACTGCAGTAAAGTGTCAGCCTCATGGCTGGTATAAATTTCGTTACATGGTTTTCCAGTAGTTTTAGCGCTATCTCGTTCTTTTTCAATTACAAAAGCGAGTTGTTCTAACTCAATCGATAAATCTACCAATTCGCCCGTTTCCAATGCCTCTATGCCGGTTAACCTTCTATCTCTACCAAGGTCGGTTATTGCAAGCCATTGTCCAAGGACTTGTTGCAGGTTTGCGCTTGCTGCTTGAATGCGCGGCCCGTATTCTTCCGCTTTTTTTTCGTCATAGGTTTTTTTGGGGGCAACGTGCACTTCTTCGGGCATGGCGTTTATGGTAACGGCATTTCTTCCGTTCACGCGCAAATACAAGGGCTGTTCCAACGGCACACCCGGATCAACCATAATTTCTACTGAAAAAATCGCGACACCGTTTTCGTCTTTTTCAACACTTATGCTTGCAACAGATGTCCCTGAAACTTCACTGCCCGAAGCGTCTACTAATTCAAAGCTTAAGTTTTCGGCTTCCTTATCGGTTGCGGCAAATCTTACTTCAATACCTTGTACTTCTCCGTAATTTTCAAAAAGGGATACTTCATCCGCAACATCGCGGATACCGTCCGGCAATACTCCCACACTCAAAAGCTTGGTATGGTCTGTTACCGGAATTCCCTCCATATCAGAAATAAGCGCTTTGCCGTAACCAGGAATGTTGCCATTTTCTTCCATTTGGATCCACTCTATTTCACTTCTTCTTATGTCTGCTTGAAGCGCTGCTTCGTCTGGGTCAAGGGTGGTTTTAGGAATAGGGGGTTGGGTGTCTGCGGTTGCGGATGGAGTTGCTGCTGCTTCCCCTGGCGTTGTTAACTCTTTTTTTGCCCAATCATATGCGCTGACTACCCATGAAGGGAGAAAAGATCCGAGTTCAGCTGCTCCACCCATTTTTAAACTCCTTTAGCCCGTTAAACGAAAAAAAGGAAACCTGTTGTTCCCTTTATATATAATAAGTGTATGTACAGGCTACATAGACTTACTTAAGCTATTCAATTTCCATCCATCTATATATTCGGGTTTTGAGGTCAAAAACTTGCGTAATTAGGGTAAATTATTTGGAGGCCTGAAGAAGGGATTAGGGTTCGGAAGCCGGTATGGAAGCCGGAAACGGAAATTGGAAGTTAGATTTTATCTGGTTTCCGGCTTCTATGACTAGTTTCCATACCGGCATCTATTCCTTTATCCCAACTTCCATTTCTATTGTCTATACCGGCATCCACACCCAACACCTAATTTCTAGTTTCTATAAAACCCAAGATTGCATTTTTTTACTAAATAGCATAGAATTTTGAGTATGCCTCTGATTTTGCTCCTGATCTGTCTAATGCTTTTTACCGGTGGCTGTGGTTCACAGTCCAGTCCTCCAGGGCCTACTCCAGGACCCAACCCTTTTGGTTATTATGATATCGGTTCTCCGACTGTAACTGATATCTGGATTGACCCTGTAAGTGGTAGTGATACTGCTTCAGGCAATGATCGAGTGCATCCAATCCGAACCATAACCGCAGCTTGGGCCAGGATCCCTAGTGGTTCATCTTTAACAGGGACAGGTTATAGGCTACAGCTTTTACCCGGTACATATGAAGCCTATGATACTCCGGATCCCGAGGTTCCCGCTCAACTCGATAGTTGCCATGGAACTTCCCAGTATCCGATCATTATCCAGTCTGCTGATGGGCAAAATAAGGTTCAACTTCCCGGTTTACAGATAGATGATTGCAGTTACTTGTATTTTATTAATCTTAATACTGTAGGTGCTTCTGCAGGAGGAGATGGTTTTCATCTTACCAATAGCGATCATCTTTTAATCCGCGGCTGTGAAATAAACGGTAATGACCAAGTGGTTGGCGAAGTATTAAAAGCAAATCAGTGCCAATATGTTTATGTGGAAACTTCCAACATCCACCACTCTTCTTATAATACTGCCCTGGACTTTGTGGCAGTACAGCATGGCCATATTGTCAAAAATCAAATCCACGATGCGGAAGAGACAGCTATGTACCTTAAGGGAGGATCTGCTTATTTTCGGATTGAAGCAAACGAAATCTACAATGCCAATAATTCCGGTTTTCTGGCTGGGGAAGCAACCGGATTCGAATATTTTACCAATCCCTGGCTGCATTACGAAGCTTATGACATAAAATTTATTAATAATATTATCCACGATACTGCGGGTGCTGGGATGGGTGTGAACGGCGGTTATAATATTTTATTGGCTTACAACACTTTGTACAGGGTTGGCAGTGTCAGCCACGCCATTGAGATTGTTCATGGTGGCAGGGGTTGTGGAGCCGATCCGTCACACATTGCCCAGGCCCAAATCAATCACGATGCCGGGGGGTGGGGAGTTGCGGCTGCCAGCAGCAGTATTTTTTATATTCCCTGCAGGAATGTTTATGCTTTTAATAATATAGTTTATAACCCGGCACCTTTCCAGAGTGCTTGGTCGCACTTTTCTACTCGAGGGGAGGCAACCGGGGCAGACGCTCCTCCAGCAGGCTGTAATGTTCCTCTTCCTTCCAGGGCAGATACTAATCTTGTCATCAAAGGGGATTTTATTTCCAATGGTCCAGATGATTTAAGTTTGGGCATTGGAGGGGCAGGGGAAGCTGATCTTGACCCAGCTAGCGTAGAAGCACAAAATTCGATCAATTTAGCCATTCCTCAACTGGCAAATCCCGCTGGCGGTGATTATTCTCCTGTAACTGGAGGAAACGTTTTTAGTGCGGTGACTTATACTATCCCCGATTTTTCTTGGATAGATGCTCCAACCCCGCCCACTGTGCCGGCAG
>JAPLLA010000061.1 GCA_026387795.1 Candidatus Saganbacteria bacterium
GATAAGGGCTTGGAAGCCGGTATAGAAGTTAGAAGTGGAATCCGGAGGTTGGGCCTAGCTTCCACTTCCAATTTCCAGTTTCCATACTGGCATCCATACCCTAATCCCAACTTCTATTTTCAAGCAAGAATTGCAATCAAAGCTCCAATCTGGTAAATTATTAGATAATTATGCCCAAAATACTACTAATAGACGATAGTCCGACCATTATTGCTGCTTTGACAAACCTTTTTACCAAAAATGGTTATGAGATCATTACTGCGGAAGAAGGTACAGAAGGGCTCAAAAAAGCCAAAGCAGAAAAACCGGACCTGATCTTCCTGGACATTATGCTTCCCCATATCGATGGCTATAAGATCTGCCGCATGTTAAAATTTGACGATCAGTACAGGGACATCCCTATTATATACTACCCGGGTATTGGACGTAGACCAGCAGACCGGTAATGAGGTGGGGGCAGATGCATACCTGAGCAAACAAGCGTCCCAAGAGGAAATTTTGTCTACCGTAAAAAAACTGTTGGAGGCAAAAAATGATACTCAAACAATCGCTGGGTGAGCGGCTGGTGGCAGAGGGACTCCTGACCGAAGAGCAGTTTCAATCCGCAGTTTTGGAAAGCAGAAAAACAGGGGAGAGCTTGGTACGCATACTTCTGGGTAAAAGTCTCATTAAAAACGATGTGCTGATCAAGTTTGTAGAAGAAAAAATGGGCATTCCCCACATGGACCTTGCCAGTTACATTATCGACCAAAAAATCCTCCAGCTCATTCCTCACTCTATGGCTAAAAAATATAAAGCTGTACCTATTTTTAAAGTAGGGAATACGGTTTCTGTTGCCATGGCCGATCCTTTTGATGTTTTGGCCATAGATGAAATCCGCAACCAGACGGGGATGGATGTGGATGTTGTCATTAGCGCAGAAACAGACATCAATCAAGCGATTTCCCAGTCCTATGGCATTGCCGGTACTTTGGAAGCTTTGATTAAGTCTGTAACCCAAAAAAAATCCGGGCAAACCAGCAGCGACGAGCCGGTTATAAAATTTGTCAGCGATTTACTGGAAAAAGCAGCCACCGAAAGAGCTTCGGACATCCACATTGAACCCGGAGAAAAAGAGTCCAGGGTTCGTTACAGGGTAGACGGAGTTTTACATGAAATTTCCACTATCCCTTTGGAGCTGCACGCTTCCATTATCTCCAGGATCAAAGTCATGAGTAAAATGGACATTGCCGAAACCAGGGTCCCTCAGGACGGCAGGCTCGATTTTCAGACGGAGAAGCGCGTAGTAGATGTAAGGGTCTCCAGCTTTCCTTCTGTGCATGGGGAAAAAATGGTTTTACGTTTGCTGGATAAGCTTTCTTTGATCTTAGGATTGGACCAGATCGGTTTTTCGGAGGACAATCTTAACCGTTTTAAGGAAGTAATCAAACGTCCTTACGGCATTATTTTGGTAACCGGTCCCACTGGTTCAGGTAAAACCACCACCCTTTACGCTGCTTTAAACACATTGAATTCCACAGCCAATAATATTGTTACAATAGAAGACCCGGTAGAATATGAAATTCCGGGTATCACTCAATCGCAGGTAAATGCTAAAGCAGGGCTTACTTTTGCCAACGCGCTCCGTTCCATATTACGCCAAGATCCCGATATTATTTTAGTTGGGGAAATACGTGATGCCGAAACCGCGCATATTGCCGTACAAGCAGCCCTAACCGGGCATTTGGTCTTTTCTACTTTACACACCAATGACGCTGCCGGTGCTTTGACCCGTTTGGAAGATATGGGGATAGAGCCGTTTTTAATTGCTTCTTCTGTTGCCACCATTATTGCCCAGCGCTTGGTGCGTTTGGTTTGCCCAAAATGCAAACATGCTTTTAAGGCCAAACCCGAAGTGGCAAAACTGGTGGGAGAAGTGGCAGCGCTTTTGGGAGTAAATGGGGATGTGGAATTGGTGAAAGGCCAGGGGTGCAAAGCTCGCATGAATACAGGGTACAAAGGACGTAGCGCAATTTTTGAAATGTTGGTAGTAACCGAAGAGATCAGAAAACTGGTTATAGAGCGTGCGCCTGCGGACGAGATCAAAAAAGCCTCCATTAAGGCGGGAATGCGCTCTTTGCGCGACGATGGTTTGCTCAAAGTTTTAAAAGGGCAAACCACTTTGGACGAAGTGTTAAGAGTAACACAATTGGATTAATATGGTTGTATTTCACTATAAAGCCAAAGATAAATTTGGAGTCTCCGTAAGCGGACTGATTGAAGCTGCGTCCAAAGAAGAAGCAGTTTACAAGTTAAATGTTTCTGCCATGATCCCGCTTTTTCTGGAGGCAAAAGAAGAAGAGGGGTATTTAAGCCAGGCAGATATCTGGATGCAGAGGTTTGAAAAGGTAAAGGCCCAGGAATTAATTGTTTTTGTAAGCCAGCTTTCCTCCATCTTAAAAGCAGGGATCCCTTTGATGGAATGCTTGGATGCGATTGCCCCTCAGATTAAAAGCAATAAATTAAAAAGAATTATTATGGAAGTAAAGCGCAGGATCGAAGGGGGAAGCTCTTTTTCCGATGCGCTGGCAGCATATCCGGACACTTTTTCGGTTTTAATTATAAGCATGGTAAGGGTAGGAGAAGCAGCCGGCGGGTTGGACGAGGTCTTGGATAGGGTTGGGAACATTTTGGAAAAAGAAGAGATGATTGGACAAAAGATCAAGTCAGCTACCCGTTACCCCATGTTTGTCCTCTTCTTTTTGGGCATGGCATTTATTGCGGTGGTTACGTTTATTATTCCCCGTTTCATGAGTCTATTCCAGTCGCAAAACATAGAGCTTCCGCTTCCTACCAAAATCTTGATTGGTGCAAACTATGCGATTACACATTACTGGTATTTACTTTTACTGGCATTGGGGATTTTGTTTTTTGCTTTTCGCAAGGTGCTGCAAAGCGCGGAAGGCAGGCTGCAATGGGAGAAAATTCTTTTTTCTTTACCGGTTTTTGGTTCTTTACTGAACAAGCTGGCACTTTCCAGGTTTACCCGAGCCCTGGCAGCAATGCTTAAAAGCGGGATCCCAATTGTAGAAGCACTTTCTATTAGCGCCCAGGTTTCCGGAAACAGTGTGGTGGCACAAGTAGTAGAAAGGGTGAGGGGAGAGATCATTAAAGGAAACAGTTTTGCGGACCAGCTTAGGGGGAGCAGCATTTTTCCTTCTTTAGTAGTGCAAATGGTTGCGATCGGAGAAAAAAGCGGCAACCTGGAAGAGATGCTCTTAAAGGTTTCCGACTATTTTGACCGTGATACGGATTTTACCATTTCCAATCTTACAACTATCATTGAGCCGATGTTGATTGTAGGGTTGACTGGTTTGGTGGCTTTGCTGGCTATGGGCGTGATACTGCCGATGTGGAGTTTATATTCCGGAATTTTAAAGTAATATTTTTTTTGTAAAAAATAGTTGACAGCTTTCTATTGATAATGTATCCTTTGAAATCGGAGGTGCCGAAAATGAAAAGAAACAGAAAAGGTTTCACGTTGATAGAGTTGATTATGGTTATCGTTATCTTGGGTCTCTTGGCTGCAATGCTTTTGCCTCAGTTCGGGAATTTACAGGATAAAGCAAAAGATGCAGCATTTAAAGGAGTAGTTGGATCTGTAAAAGCAGGTATTGCTACTTACCGTGCTCAGCAATTGGCTAATGGCATACCTACTGCGAATAGCATTCCATCGAGTTTAGAAGTTGCTAGTGGAGCGATTGCTTACAATGCTTCAAAATCATTATTTGAATGTGTAATGGAACCGGGTTATTCTATTACCTCTAATGATTGGAGAAGGTCAGCATATGCCGCGAAAGTTGCTACTTATTATTACTGTCCTGGTGGAACGGATTGGTCAACAGCGGTTGCTACTTATGATGGTAACACCGGATCCTTTACATCTGGTCTGCAGTAATATGCTTTAAGGTTTCTTAGTTAACTATTCCCCAAAAACCCATTGAAAGGTTTTTTTGTGTTCGGGAGTAGTTTGTGCATGTTTGGGTATTTTTGAGACATGCATTTTTGTGTTTTCGGGTTTAAGGGATGTTTGGGTAAATACAAAAGGCCCGTTTTTTTATCTGCGCACATTTTTTTTGCTTAAGTAGTAAATTACCCCTTGAATTCCTAAATAAGAAGAGTATTATTTAATAATAATTTATTAAAAATGGTTTTTTTTGTAATTGGAGGTGCCGAAAATGAAAAGAAACAGAAAAGGTTTCACGTTGATCGAGTTGATAATGGTTATCGTGATCCTAGGTGTTTTATCTGCGATGCTTTTGCCTAGGTTTGGTACTATACAGGATAAAGCAAAAGATGCAGCATTTAAAGGAGTAGTTGGATCCGTAAGGGCAGGTATTGCTACTTATCGTGCTCAGCAATTGGCTAATGGCATACCTACTGCGAATAGCATTCCATCGAGTTTAGAAGTTGCGTCTGGAGCGATTGCTTACAATGCTTCAAAATCATTATTTGAGTGTGTAATGGAACCGGGTTATGCTATTACTTCTAATGATTGGAGAAGGTCAGCATATGTCGCGAAAGTTGCTACTTATTATTACTGTCCTGGTGGAAGTGGACAAACTTGGTCAACAGCGGTTGCTACTTATGATGGTAACACCGGATCCTTTACATCTGGTCTGCAGTAATATGCTTTAAGGTTTCTTAGTTTCTCGGTTTAGTTTTTTAGACGGGTCTTTTGTTTCAACGCAAAAGGCCCGTTTTTTGTTTGGGCCACAAACATGCAATGTGCCTACTAGATTGTATTCTCCAATTGTCTCACGGATTAGGCTATCCCCTATAACGCGAATCTATTAAGCCCTCCAATGGTGTTGTGTTTTTCGGCGAGGTGTTGAAAATTGCTACACTTTTTGCCCATTTTTTCTTCTCCCATAAGGCTAAACTAACGGGCAATCAAATTGCTCGTTAATTGTAGAAGGAGGAAAAACATGGTTGATTTAATATATCCGGAATTGAGTTATCAGATTATTGGTGTTTTGTATAAGGTTTACAATGAATTGGGTGGTGGGTATCAGGAGAAGGTGTATCAGGCGGCGATAAAAAGGGAGTTTTTAAAAAACGACATTGATTTCATCGAGCAAGTAAAAGTAGATTTGAGATATGATCAAAATAGTATTGGCAGGTACTATCTGGATTTTATTGTTGAGCATAAAATAGTTCTGGAATTAAAAGTGACACCTCGTTTTGCTCCAAGGGATATTATGCAGGTATTGGCTTATTTGAAACAAAGTGGGCTGGAGCTGGGCATTTTGGCCAGCCTAAATAGAAATACCGTTCTCTTTAAAAGAATCTTAAAGGGTAGAAAGTAGAGTACTATTTGTGTGTTATTAGAGTGATTTGGGAAAACCAGATTCGGGCAAGTATAGATTTGAGTAATAAGAGATAGCACAATTGGTGAGAAATCTGAGATTTTTCTGGAAAGCAGTAAGACAACTCTTAACTGTCTAAGCCAGAAGTAGTAGGCAGAAAACAAATAGTAAATTCACTCAACCTGATTAATCTCTACCGCAGTGTTGACAGTTACTCTGCCACTCCCGTTTTGCGGATTTCCGTCCCCGCTGTAAACCAGCCAATTAAGTTCTATTTGTTTAATCAGGTTTCTGGCAAGGACAGGGGAAGGGAGCTCATTTCCGTTTGCGTCGATGTATTTGAAGATTTTATTTGGCACTGATCCGTCTACACGGATCCCTTTCTTAACAAAATATTCATCGAGTGGTTTCCAAGAAGGAGAAGACTCGTAAATGTAATAATAAATTTGGTTGTTGACTGGATATAGCCAGAACAAGATTTCCTTGTTATCCGTATCCTTGTATCTTATTTCTGTTGAAGTTGCCATCGTAATTGTTTTTGCATAGCGGAGCCCCCAGCAATAAGGATTTTTTTCTGTGACATAGTCGGCAAGGATATTTGCGGCATAGACGGTTTCG
>JAPLLA010000024.1 GCA_026387795.1 Candidatus Saganbacteria bacterium
TACACCGGTTTTGCCGCCGATGGAGCTATCAACCTGTGCTAATAATGTGGTAGGCACATGGATCAGGTTCATGCCGCGCATGTAAGTCCCAGCCACAAAACCCGCCACATCCCCTATTACTCCTCCGCCTAGCCCTACTACGGTATCATCGCGCCTTAATTGTAACTCTGCCAGGACTTGGTAAAGAGCAATGGCAGTTTTAATGTTTTTGCTTTTTTCCCCTTGCGGGATTGTGGTAAAAAATACTTTAAAACCGCTCTGCTTAAAAGATGCTTCAACCAAATGGCCATAATATTTTTTAACCACCGGATCGGTAATGATCAGGACTTTGCTTCCCAGTTTTAGGTTTTTGGCCAGAGTACCAAGGTTGGCAATGGTATTAATGCCTATGACCAGGTCATAGCTTCGTTCTGCAAGGTTTACTTTTATTTTATGCATCGTTCATCTCCAGCTTTTTAAGAATTTCCCTGCCGACTTCATCAACGCTGATATCAGAGGTATCTACTTCGGTATCTGCTACTTCGTGGTATGTGGTGTTGCGCAGGGTCAAAAGCTCGTTAATGCGCTGGAAAGGATTGTCTACTTGCAAAAGCGGCCGGTTCTTTTCTTCCTTGATCCTTTCTAAGATCACTTCAGGACGCGCAGAAAGTAAAACCAAAGGCCCGATTTTTTTGAGCTTTTCCGCGTTAGCCGGTTTAAGCACCATTCCTCCTCCGCACCCGACAACAAAATAGTGGTAATCGGAGAGAATGTCTATGACTTTGGTTTCCAGGTCGCGAAAGTAAGGTTCCCCGTTTTCCCTGAAAATCCTGGTGATGCTTTTTCCTTCAAGTTTTTCTATGAGGATGTCTGTATCGATGAAATTCCAACCCAAAAGCTGTGCCAGGTGTTTGCCCACCGCGGTTTTTCCTGTTCCCATGAACCCGATTAGAATAATGTTTTTTGCCACTCAAGTCTCCTTAGAGTGCGCCTGGGGTGACTCTCCCGCTCATTATTATTAAAAAATATAATGAGTGCGGGATCCCGGCAAAGCCGGGAGAACACCCTATCTACTACTCGCAATGTTTAAAGATTGCGCCTGGGGTGACTCGAACACCCTACCTACAGTTTAGGAAACTGCCGCTCTATCCTGGTGAGCTACAGGCGCACAAAAATCAACTAACAACAAACAACTTACAACTAACAACTTAATGTTTTATATCAGATATAAACTGTTTAATTGCTTCTTTGAATAGTAAGCCTAAATTTGCGTAAGGTTTAACGAAACTAGGGACTTTACCTGGATATAGCCCAACTAAGTCATGAGTGACTACAACCTGGCCGCGGCAACTACTGCCTGAACCGCAGCTGATAGTTGGGATCTTTAGTGCTTTTGTAATATGCCCTGCAACCTTTGCCTCCACTAATTCCAAAACCAGGGCAAAAACCCCGGCCTTTTCCAGTTTCAAAGCATCAGAAAGCAATTGTTTGGCTAGTTTTTCGGTTTTGCCTTGGATGCCGGGTTTTTCGCTAAGCTGGGGTGTGTAGCCAATGTGTCCCATTACAGCAATTTTTGCTTTGATCAGTTTTTTGATTAAGCCTAAGTTTTCTATTCCTTCAATCTTGATTGCGTCTGCCCCGCTCTCTTTGACCAATTTTTGGGCATTTTTAAAAGCATTTCCCTTAAAACCCGCTGCAGGGAAATCGACTACTAAAAGTGTTTTTTTTATCCCTCTCCTTACTGCTTTGGTATGGTGGAGCATGTCTTCCAAAGTAACCGGAAGAGTATTGGCATATCCCAAAATAACATTGCCCAAAGAATCCCCTACCAATACGATGTCCACACCCGCTTCTTCCAAGAAAAGTGCGGTTGGAAAATCGTAAGCAGTAAGCATGCAGATTTTTTCTTGTTTTTTTATTTTTCTGCTCTTTTCTTCCATATGAAGCTCCAAGGAAGGATTTCGCTTTTTGTTGAAGCGGGCTCAAAGAGGTGGAGGATTTTTTCTTCAAGCATGTCACGGCTTAAAGATCGGGTCAGATAGCCGTTTTCCGCAATAGAAATAGTTTCCATCCGTTCCGAAACAACTATTACCACAGCATCCGAAACCTCGGTAATACCGATTGCAGCACGGTGCCTGGTCCCCAGCCTTTTGTCCAACAATCTGCTTTCCGAAAGTGGAAGCAGGCATCCTGCGGCTACAATCCGATCCCCCTGGATAATTACTGCTCCGTCATGCATCGGGGATTTTACGGAAAATATCGAAAGCAGGAGTTCTGTGCTTATAATTGCATCCAAGCGGATCCCGGATTCCACGTATTCGGAAAGTCCGGTATTTCTTTCTATTACAATAATGGCACCGGTTTTGGTTTCGGAAAAAGTTTCTATGGCGCGGATCAGGTGGCGGACAAACCAAGCCCCTTTGTGTCCTGCAGAAAAACCCATACTGCTGAGCAGTTTACCTCTTCCAAACCTTTCAAGTGTTCTCCGCAGTTCCGGTTGGAAAATAATAATCAGCATCATGGCAATAACAGCAGCAAATTTATCAAAAAGCCATTCAATGGTATGCAGTTCCAAGTACCACCCTACTAAATAGATGATCAGAATGAGCAATATCCCTTGGATAACTTGGATGGCTCTGGTCCCTTGCAGCCAGGAAAGGATGTAATAAATAAGGGTTGTGACTACCAGAATATCAATAATATCGTTCCACCTAAATATAATATCAGGCATGCTTATTCCCTTTCTTTAGAGTTCGTTTCTAACCAGATCTTTGTAGGTTTGCCGTTTCACGATCAGTTTTACTTTTCCCGATTTTACTAAAACAACTGCTGGCTTTGGTACTTGATTATAATTCATGGCCATGGAATAGTTGTAGGCACCGGTAGCAAAAATTGCCAGCGTATCTCCTACTTCCGCGGGCTGTAGTTTTGAGTCTTTAATCAATACGTCACCGGATTCGCAGTATCTGCCTGCAACTGTGACAGTTTCTTCCTTTTTATGAGAAGCTTTATTAGCAATAGTTGTTTCATATTTTGCAGAATAGAGGATTTGCCGCGGATTGTCTCCCATCCCTCCGTCTACTACCACGTATTTTTCTACTGCAGGGATATCTTTTACTACGCCGACAGTATAAAGAGTGACCCCTGCTCTACCCACAATAGAACGGCCTGGTTCTAGAATTAACAATGGTTCGCCCAACCCTTTGTTTTTAACTGTATCTTTAAAATACTGGGCAATCTTTGCGACCGCATCTTTGATATCAAAAAGAGGATATTCTTCCAAGTAAGCAATTCCCAATCCTCCGCCGATATTGATTTCGCCACAGGTTTTTCCAGTCTCTTTTTTGATCTGTATCGCTAAATCTGTTAAGACTCCTATTTCTGCATAATAAGAGTCAAGCCCTAAGATTTGAGAACCAATGTGTGCATGCAGCCCCACAAAATCCAAGCCTGACATATGTTCAATCAGTTTTACAACATGCAGAATTTGTTCTTTTGCGATGCCGAATTTGGAATTTACTTTACCAGTTTGGACGAACTCGTGGGTATGCGCTTCGATCCCAGGGTTTACACGTAATAATATTTTGGCGGTTTTCTTTTGTTTTTTTGTCAATGCATCGAGCCTTTTTAATTCATCCAAGTTGTCAACAACGATCCTTCCGATCTTATTCTCTAGCGCTTCTTTTAACTCTTGCGGAGATTTGTTGTTGCCATGAAAATAGATTTTTTCTTTATTGATCCCTGCAGCCAAGGTGTTAAAAAGTTCTCCTCCGGAAACCACGTCTGCTCCTAATTCCTCTTTTTTGATGATCTTTAGTATTCCGGTTACGCACATGGCTTTATTGGCAAAGATTACCAAATGTTTTGGGTATATTTTTTTTAGCGGCTCAGTATAATTCCTGCAGTTTTCTACTAAGGTCTTCTCATCCATTACATATAGTGGTGTACCAAATTTTTCCGCTAAAGAGATAGTATCGCAGCCGCCAATCTCCAGGTTCCCTTTTTTATTGATCTCAGTAGTTACAGGTGCTACTTTGGAATTCATTTTCCTTCCTCCATGAGTAGTTTGTATTCAATGGAATCAACCAAGGCTTGCCAGCTGGCTTCAATAACGTTAGTAGAAACACCTACTGTTCCCCAAGTCCTGTTTTCATCAGTAGATTCCACAATAACCCGTACTTTTGCAGCTGTACCTTCTTTGCTGTCCAAAACACGGACCTTATAGTCCGTGAGCTTTACCTCTTTGATTTCAGGATAAATGTCTATTAATGCTTTTCTAAGGGCTCCGTCCAATGCGTTGATCGGTCCATCTCCAATGGCAGAAGTTTCGGTCTCTTTCCCTTTCACGCTTAAGCGGAGCTTTGCTTCCACACTGGTATCTGCTTTGCCTGCTTTGGTAGTCATAACCTCAAAACCCTTTAATTCAAAGAATGGCTTATAACCAGCAAGGCTTTTCTTTACTACTAATTCAAAAGAGGCTTCTCCTTCTTCAAACTGATATCCTGCGTGCTCAAGCTCTTTTAGTTTTTCCAGCAATGCCTTATTGTTGGGAGAATCTTTCTGGATGTCTAAACCATATTCTTTAGCCTTATAAACTAAATTACTGATGCCGGAAAGCTCGGAAACCGTTACTCTCCGTTCGTTTCCAACCAATTCCGGCTTAATGTGTTCGTAGGTTCCCGGATGCTTGAGTACTGCACTAACGTGGATGCCGCCTTTGTGGCTAAAAGCAGAGCGGCCTACAAAGGGTTGATGAGCGGATTGAGGGAGATTTGCAATTTCTGCCACATGCCTGGAAATTTCAGTCAAACTTTTTAATTGTTGATCTGTAACGCAATCGATCCCCAGTTTTAATTTTAAGATTGGGATAATGGAACAGAGGTTGGCATTGCCGCAGCGCTCGCCGTAGCCGTTGATGGTCCCTTGTACATGGACGCATCCGCATTTTACTGCCATGCCGGAAATAGAAACAGCACACCCCGAATCATTATGCGCATGGATGCCAAGAGGAATTTTTAAATGCTGCTTAATGGCAAGGATAATATCCTGTACTTCAAAGGAAAGTGATCCTCCATTGGTATCGCAGAGGCAGAGAATGTCTGCACCTGCTTTTTCCGCTGTTTTTAAACACTCCAGCGCATATTTTTTGTTTGCTTTATACCCGTCAAAAAAGTGCTCGGCATCAAAAATCACTTCTTTCCCTGCCTTTTTTAGGTAGGAAATAGAATCAGCGATCAGCTCAAGATTTTCTTCCAAGGTGATCTTAAGTGCATCTTGAACATGGAAGTCCCAGGTTTTGCCAAAGATAGAAACCACAGGCGTATCAGCGTCGATTAAAGCCTTAAGAATTGGATCTTCTTCTACTTTAAATTTTGCCCTGCGCGTAGAGCTAAAAGCTACGATTTTGGCATGTTGAAGCTTAATTTTTTTGACTTCCTTGAAGTATTCAATATCTTTAGGGTTAGACCCTGGCCAGCCCCCTTCAATGTAGTGGACTCCCAGTTCATCCAAAAGACGGGTAATTTTTAGCTTGTCTGCCAAAGAAAAAGAGATTCCTTCGGTTTGGGCTCCATCACGGAGAGTAGTATCGAAAAGCGTAAAGTTTTTCATGGTTTTGTGATTATACTATAAACACCCACACATCTTCAACCAAAGGAGGCAAAAAATAAAGGCTATAATAATTATTCTAGCCTTTATTTCTATAATGAACCTGATGTGTCAAAAATCCTTTTTTTATGCTAAAATTATGCCTCAAGATGGACTTATTTAATACCACTCCTGATTTTTCGTCCCTTTCCTACCCAGAACTGGAAAAAGAGGCCCAAAAATGCCAAAAATGTGTTCTGGGCAAAACCCGTACCAATCTAGTTTTCGGCGTAGGACCTGTTCCTTGTGACCTGATGCTTATAGGCGAAGGCCCTGGAGAACAAGAAGACCTCCAAGGGATCCCGTTTATTGGCAAAGCAGGCCAGCTTTTAACCAAGATTTTAGAATCCATTGACATTAAGCGGCCAGACGACATTTACATTTCCAATATAGTAAAATGCAGGCCTCCTGAAAACCGGACTCCGTCAAACGATGAAACAGAAGCCTGCTACCCATTTTTAGAAGCGCAGATCCGACTGGTAAATCCCAAGATAATTCTGCTTGCAGGTGCTCCTGCAGCAAAAACAATCTTAAAAATCAGCGAGCCAATTACCAAAATACGCGGCCAATGGTTCAAATTGCCGGGGACGGACATCAGCGTAATGCCGATTTTTCATCCTTCATACCTCTTGCGCAACCAATCCAAGGAGCCCGGAAGCCCAAAATGGCAAACTTGGCAGGATATGAAAGAAATCCGAAACGCATTGGATTTCATTAAACATGTAAAGGAGCTGGAAAATTAAATGAAACCAGTAGTAGCAGTTTTACAAATGGATGTTAAAACCGGCAATGTAGAAGCAAACCTTGCCAAAGCAGAAGAATTGCTGCAAAAAGCGGAAAAATATAAGCCTGATTTTGTGGTTTTACCGGAAATGTGGGCTACCGGGTTTGCTTTTGACCAGCTTAAAGATTTGTCGCATAGCTATCTAAACTTAATCTTGAAGTTTTTAAGTGACCATGCTAAAAAACTTAACGCATATATTATTGGAGGATCTCTTCCGGAAGTATCGGTCCGGGAACTGTACAACACCTCTTTTATTTTTGATCCTTCCGGAGCAACTATTGGCAAACAAAGAAAAATGCATCCATTTCCTTTAACAGGAGAAAGTAACTATTTTTCCCCTGGCAAAGAAATTAAAGCGATTGATACAAAATTCGGAAAGATCGGTTGTTTAATTTGCTTTGACCTTAGATTCCCGGAACTAAGCTTGGAACTTGCCAAAAAAGGGGTAAAAATCCTCTTTTATCCTGCACAATGGCCGACTGTGCGCGAAAAACACTGGAATATCCTGCTCAAAGCAAGAGCACTCGAAAACCAGATTTTTGTGGTAGGTGCAAACCGCGTAGGAGGCCATACTCTTCCCCATTGCGGACGATCTATGCTGATTTCTCCCTGGGGAGAAAAAGTGGAAGAAACTTCCGATAAAGAAACCGTACTGGTTGGAGAACTCAATCTGGCAAAAATAGATGAAACAAGAAATAAATTACCCCTTCATCATGACAGATAAACCACTAGTATATTACTCGTCTAAAGCTGATACGGACAATATCAGAAAAATAGTCGCAGCGCTTAACTTCCCCTGCATATTTAAGGGTGACGATTACGTAGCTTGTAAGATCCATTTTGGAGAACCTGGAAATACCGCTTACCTTAAACCCCAATTCGTACAGCCAATCATCACCGAATTAAGCGGCTATACAAAAAACTTCTTTCTTACGGATACAAATACGCTCTATAAAGGGTCCCGTTCCGATGCTGTGAATCATCTGAAAACAGCGGCTGCCCATGGCTACAATTTTGCTCCGGTGATTATTGCAGACGGATTAAGAGGGCAAGATTTAAATGAAGTGGAGATCAACCAAAAGCATTTTAAGAAAGTCAAAATTGCTTCTGCCCTAGCCCGGGCCGATAAGCTGCTCGTCTTGACCCATTTTAAAGGGCATGAGATGACAGGTTTTGGCGGGGCGCTCAAGAACTTAGGGATGGGTTGTGGTTCACGCGCAGGTAAACAGCAGATGCATGCTGATTTTAAGCCAAAGATCAAAACTAACTTATGTAAAAAAGACGGGAGCTGTGCAAAATGGTGTCCTACTTCTGCCCTGCAGTGGTCTGAGGGTAAAGTCCCGGTCCTTATTCCGGAAAAATGCATTGGCTGTGGAGAATGCCTGGCGGTTTGCCGGTTTGGAGCTATATCTGAAATGTGGAACAGCTCCACTTTTATCCTTCAGGAAAAAATAGTGGAATACGCCTATAGAATAAAAAAAAAACATCCTATGATCCTCTACTTTAATTTTTTAATGGAGATTAGTCCCAATTGTGATTGTTACGGCCACAACGACCCGCCGGTTGTACCTGATTTAGGGGTATTAGCTTCTTTTGATCCTGTAGCTATTGATCAGGCCAGCATTGATTTGGTAAACCAAAAAGCAGGCAAAGATATCTTTAAAGCTCTTTATTCGTATGCGGATTGGAATGTTCAGTTGTCTTATGCAGAGCAAATCGGTTTAGGCAAACGGGATTATGAGCTGCAAAAAAATAATTAAAAAAACTTCGAAAAACTTACTGGAGTTGGAAAACCGGAGGCTAAATGCCTCGGTTTCCAAATCAAGCATTTCTGGAAACCGCGACATTTAGTCGCAGGTTTCCAGTGAATCGTAACAGTTAATTTTTCGGAGGCCTTAAAAATGTATAACCAGTCGGAATATACGGAAGGAAGCGACTTTAAAAAACTTGAAAAAGACTATCCGTTTTTACGTCACGCTAAAGGCGACGAAAACGAGGATGCACTAGAAAAGGGACATTACTCTATTATTGATATTGAAACTACTGGTCTGGAGCCATCTATTTACGAGATCATAGAGATTGCAGCTTTACGCGTAGAAAACAACGACATTAAAGACATTTTCAATACTTTAATTACTCCTTCCAAAGAGATTACTCAGGAAATTGAACACTTAACCGGAATTTCCAACCAAATGGTTTCCGGTTATCCTACAATTGAAAAAGTACTTCCCAGATTTTTGGATTTTATCGGCAATTCGATTTTGATTGCCCATAATACGGACTTTGATGTCACCTTTTTAAATACCCACATCAAAAAACATTTGGATCGGAATTTGGAGAACCTTTCTATTTGCACTTTAAAAATCTCGCGAAAATTTTTACCAGGACTCTCCAGACATAAATTGCATAGTGTGGCGGACTATTATAAGGTGCCTACCCCTCTTCTGCACCGCGCACTTGCGGATGCGGAGATCACTTACCAGATCTGGTTAAAACTAATTGAAACCATCAAGAAATCTAAAATTCTAACCGTAAAAGAGTTGTTAAAAGTATTGTAACCGCGTAAGCGAATCTGTTAAAATGCAAAGCATCATGGGGTTTATTGAAGACCTATATTCACGCGCAAAAAAGCTTAACAAAACCATTGTTCTCCCTGAATCAACCGATCCCCGCATATTGGAAGCTGCACAACTTATTACTACCAGCCGTTTGGCAAAAATCGTCCTGGTTGGAAAAGAAGAAGAGATAAGAAAAGCCGCGGCAGCAAAAAATATCAGTTTAAACGGTATCCGGATTATTGAACCGCAAAAACATCCCCGCATTAGCGAGTACATTTTTAAATACAATGAAAAGCGTGCCAAAAAAGGGATGACCCAGGAAAAAGCGAGCGGAATTATAAATGACGATTATCCTTTCTTTGGTGCAATGATGGTGGATTTGGGTGAAGCAGACGGGATGGTAAGCGGAGCAGACCATACTACTGCGGATACAATTAAAGCTACGCTACACTGCGTGGGTACTGCTTCAGGAATTTCTACCCTCTCCAGTTTTTTTGTAATGATTCTTCCTACTTCTAGCTTTGGGGCTTCCGGAGTATTATTTTATGCGGATTGCGGAGTGGTTCCGGATCCTACATCTGAACAGCTTTCGGATATTGCAATTTGCACTGCTCAATCATTCCGTCAATTGACCCGTGAAATCCCCTTGGTAGCCATGCTTTCTTTTTCAACTAAAGGGAGCGCTTCACATCCAGATGTAGCAAAAGTTGTCAAAGCAACACGTTTGGCAAAAGAAAAAGATCCCAATCTTGCATTAGACGGTGAATTGCAGGGAGATGCAGCTTTAGTTGCCGAGGTAGGAAGAAAAAAAGCCCCGGGAAGCGATGTAGCAGGAAGAGCCAATGTATTAATTTTTCCTGATCTTGGTGCAGGAAACATTGCCTATAAATTAACCGAACGCTTAGCTGGGGCAAAAGCACTGGGACCGATCTTTCAAGGAGTGGCAAAGCCGATCAACGATTTGTCCCGCGGATGCAGTGTACAAGACATTGTGGATGTAGTAGCAATTACTACAGTCCAAGCTGGAGACTAAAATGGATCTTTTCCCTGTAGCAGAAATCACCCATGACCTTTTCAAAAAAGCAAAATCCAAAGGCATTGATGAAGTAGAAATTTTTGCTGCTTTTCACCAAGGATTAAGCATCGAAATATTGGATCAAAAAGTAGAAGCATTAAAAGATATCCAGGAAAGCGGCATCGGTATCCGGATTATAAAGGACAAAAAGCTCGGCTTTGCTTTTTCTTCGATTTTGGATCCGGATACACTAGAAGAAACCTTAGAACTTGCGATTGCAGGGGCAAATAACACTGCCCAGGATGAATTTCAGGCCCTTCCCTCTTTTAAGCCGGACAAAAACCATGGCTTGGATCTTTTTGATCCGGAGATCAAGCAAAAATCGATCCAGGAGAAGATCCAGCTTGCTTTAGATGCAGAAAAACAAGCTTATGCTTATAGTCCAAAGGTAAAAAAGACCGAACAGGTTTCTTACGGTGAAACAGAATATGAGGTTTTTATTCTTAATTCCCATGGAATTGATGTTTCATATCAAGGAAACAGCTGCGGGCTGGGTGCCATGATTATTGCAATTGATGGGGAAAGTATGGAGATGGGATTTGAGTCCGATGTAGTAACAAAATATCGGTTTTTAGATGCAGCAGAGATTGGTAAAACCGCTGCACGCAAAGCTGTAACACTTTTGGGTGCTCAAAAGATCAAAAGTAGCAAGCTGGCAATTGTTTTGGATCGAGAGGTCGGGGCTGAACTGCTAGAAGTAATCAGCGGGCTCTTTTCTGCAGAATCAGTACAGAAAGGGAAATCTTTATTAAAAGGGAAACTTGGCAAGCAGATTGCAGCTCCTGCTATTACGATCGTTGATGATGGACGCAAAGAAAACCTGGTTGGCTCTTCTCCTTACGATGGCGAAGGTGTGCCAACCCAAAAAACAATTTTAGTCAGCAATGGGAATGTTAATGCCTATTTATACAATACTTACACAGCCAATAAAGATAAGGTTAAATCTACAGGAAATGCTGCCAGAGGATCTTTTGCCGGACTTCCTGGTACAGACTGTCACAATGTTTATTTTGAAGCAGGGAAACATTCCAAAGAAGAGATTGTTTCCCAGGTTTCCGACGGTGTTTACATTACTGGGGTAATGGGTATTCACACTATCAACCCTATTTCCGGGGATCTCTCAATTGGTGCAGAAGGGTTTAAGATTGAAAAAGGTAAAATCACCTTTGCTATCAAAGGGATCACCATTGCCACTAACTTGATAGAACTACTTGAAGCGATTGAGATGGTGGGGTCTGACCTCAGGTTTCATGGGAGTGTTGGGTCTCCTACTCTGCTGATCAGCGAAATGAGTGTGGGTGGGGACTAGTTAAAATTAAAAATAATCCCACATCTCTAAATCTTACTCACTAAATATGATTGTCCCAAAGAATCTCCAAGAAAAAAGACCCTAAATTTTTCCCTTATCAGCCCTAATTACCCTAAAAAAACAAGATGACAGGGATAGGAGGTGTCTTCCATTTCTTAGGGTAATTTGAGTAGATTGGAGATCAGATTAGGGTCTAGTCTTTTTAAGGGATCATTAGAGACAATCATTTTTAGTGATTTCAATTGGGGTTCCCGGGATTAAAATTACTTCTTATGATATCCCCTTAGTATCCGTTTAACCTTGAGTCCTTCCGAAGAAAATGCTGCTAGTATTCCCAGTTCAATTCCACTTCTCTTTAGGTATCCCAGTACTTGTCGAACGTCTCTGGTCGAGAAAAATGATTTTGACTTTATTTCTAGAACAATCTTATTGTCTATGACGAAGTCCAGATAATATCTTCCAATAATGAGATCATCAACTTCCAACTCAGCTCTCACCTGTTCCAAGTAACAAATGCCCTCATTTTTCAAGATTCTAGCAATTGCTTTTTGATAATATTTTTCTTGAAGCCCACTGCCAAGCGCATTGTAGACTTTGTATAGAATACCAACCACCTGATAACTCAATTCTTTGTGTAAAAGCTCAGCCATTTTTGTGTTTACCTCCTTTCCTTAGAGTAATTCGAGTGGATTTGAGACCAAATTAGGGCCCTGTCCCCCTTAGTGATCCTTAGGGACAATTACTTTTAGTGAGTATTTTAGTGTTCCCGGAATTTAAGTCTTATGAGGTTATACAGCAATTTGGTTTCCAGGTATTTTTGAGTTAACTGAGAAGGAATAATGCTGAAAGGTGTCGTATTTTTAAACACTTCGCCGAAAAACGCTACACTTTCAGGCC
Organism: Candidatus Saganbacteria bacterium; assembly: GCA_026387795.1. Classification (GTDB taxonomy): domain Bacteria; phylum Margulisbacteria; class WOR-1; order JAPLLA01; family JAPLLA01; genus JAPLLA01. The sequence goes on from JAPLLA010000024.1 coordinate 12,249, forward strand.
ATTAATGTTTAAATTTAAATGGAATAAACCTGTTTTAAGTAGTAAAATATGTGCCTAAACGGGGTGGTAAAAATGTCGAAAATTATCAAAATATTTGACACAACCTTACGAGACGGAGAGCAATGCCCTGGCGCATCACTTAACAGTGAAGAAAAGCTTGAGATTGCACGACAACTTGCAAAACTTAACGTTGATGTTATAGAAGCAGGTTTTGCCATTGCATCCCCTGGAGACCTCAAAGCAATCCAAGAAATCGCAAAAACAGTAAAAGGTCCAATCATCTGTTCGCTAGCACGCTGCAGAAAAGAAGATGTATTAGCCGCTTGGGAAGGGGTTAAATTTGCGGAGAAGCCGCGCATCCATATCTTTATGGCCACCTCTCCTATCCACATGGAAAAGAAGTTGAAGATGAAGCCTGAGCAAGTGCTTAAAGCCGCAGTAGAAATGGTCACACTCGCAAAAACCCTTTGCCAAGACGTTGAGTTTTCCTGCGAAGATGCAGGAAGAAGCGAACATGCTTTTCTTTACCAGATCATTGAAGCAGTCATCAAAGCAGGTGCTACTACCATCAATATTCCGGATACAGTTGGATACACCATGCCTGAAGAATATTTCAAGATAATACACGGGGTAGTAAAAAATGTTCCAAATATCGATCAAGTCACAGTAAGCGTACACTGCCACAATGACCTTGGGCTTGCAGTAGCAAACTCTTTAGCTGCAATCAACGCAGGTGCGACACAGATTGAATGTACTATTAACGGTTTGGGTGAACGTGCAGGAAACGCTTCTTTGGAAGAAATCGTAATGGCGCTTAAGACCCGCAAAGACTTCCATGGCGTAGATACCAATATCAACACCAAAGAAATCTACAAAACCAGCAGATTAGTCAGTAATTTAACAGGCCTCGTGGTTCAAGCCAACAAAGCGATTGTAGGCAGAAATGCTTTTGCACACGAAGCAGGGATCCACCAGCACGGGGTCATGAGTGACAAAAAGACCTATGAGATCATGGATCCTCACGACATAGGGTTAGAAGATAGCGTTTTAGTGCTTGGCAAGCATTCGGGCAGGCATGCTTTTGTGAAACGTTTAAAAGATTTGGGGTATGAATTGGACAAGGAAAAGCTTGAAAAAGCATACCAAAGCTTTATTGCCTTAGCAGATAAAAAGAAAGAGATCACAGACCGTGACCTGGAATCAATCGTGTCTGATGAGATATATGCAGCACCTGAAACTTATAAACTTGAGGCATTAAAAGTGATATCTGGAACGGGCATTACACCTATTGCAGACGTTACCTTGTCTTTTAAGGGTAAAAAGATCAAAGCTAAGGTCAAAGGTACAGGACCTGTAGATGCCACTTACCTTGCTATCCAAAAGCTGACTAAAAAGCAACCAAAACTCATTGATTACATTATCCAGGCTATTACCGGCGGGACTGATGCCCAAGGCGAAGTTACAGTACGCATTGAGGAAAATGGGAAAATGTACGTAGGCCATGGTGCGGATACGGATATTATTGTGGCTTCTGCCAAAGCTTTTATTGCAGCTATCAACCGTTTAGTAGCAGTGCAAAGCGTAAGTGACGGGGCTAAACAGCATCCTCAACTGTAATACAAGTGAGGGTTCTGGCCACACAGCCGGTAGATTGAATCTTTTTAACAATCAAGTCCCCCATGGTTTTAAGGTCAGAAGCTTCTACATAGGCAATCACATCGTAAGGACCCGTAACTACGTGTACGGTTTTTACCCCTGGAATGGCTTTAATGGTGTTGGTAAGTTCCAAGGCTTTACCTGGAAGAGCCTCAATAAGAATATACGCTGAAGTAGACATATTTGCCTCCTTTTTCTACTAAAATTATACCATATACCTTGAAAAACAAGCAATGAAATGATACTATAACCAAACTCGAAATCCGAATTTCGAAATTCGAAACAATATCAAATATCAAAACTTAAATATTTCAAACGGTTTTAGATTTTGATAATTAGAATTTTAAATTTGTTTAGGATTTCGGATTATGTGGCAAAAGATTAGCGGTTATTTTCTAAGAGGGCTGGTAACAATGTTGCCCCTTTTGGTTACAATCTGGCTGCTTTGGTTCTTATTTTCTTTTTTAGACGGCATTTTAGGCGGTATTATCGGTTTGATTGCAGGACGCCCCATACCAGGACTAGGTTTTTTAATTACCATCTTCTTGATTTTTTTCACCGGGTATTTTGCTACCTATATTATTGGAGCCAAAGTATTCAAATGGGGAGAGCAACTTCTACAGCATGTGCCAATTATTAAAAGCATCTATTTTTCCGTAAAACAGGTCAATGATGTTCTTTTTATCCACAAAGGTGCAGACGAGTTTAGAAGGGCTTGTTTGGTAGAATATCCACGTAAAGGGATCTATTCTATGGGTTTTATAACTTCTGACGCTGCAGAAGAGACGGAGCAAAAGACCAATCAAAAACTGATCAATGTTTTTATTCCAAATACTCCTACCCCGGCTACGGGATTTTTGATTCTGGTTCCCGCAAAAGAAGTGATCCTCTTGGATATGAAGCTGGATGCTGCTTTTAAATACATTGTTTCCGGCGGGGTATTAAAACCGGCGGCAGAAGATATTCTTAACCAAGCCTAAAAGATTTTAACGGTAAACCGCAAAACTTGCAGGTACTATTTGGATTAAGATTGATTTCTCCTAATTGGTAGCCGGTTCTTTCAATTAATATCTTCTTACACGATGGGCAATAGGTGTTTTCTGCAGGGTGGCCGGAGACATTTCCTATATAAACAAATTTGAGTCCTTCTTTTAAACCAATTTCACGCGCTTTTTCCAGTGTTTCGATTGGAGTTGCAGGAAGGTGCTTATATTCCAAGTGAGGTTGGAACCTGGTAATATGCCATGGAGTTTCTTCCCCTAAAGTCTCTTTTGTCCATTTTGCAATCGCAGTCAATTCTTCATTACTGTCATTCATGGTTGGGATAATATTCGTGATAATTTCCACGTGCATATTCCACTTTTTCTTTGCTCTTTCTGTTGCAGACAAGATAGGGGCAAAATCCGGGACTCTGCACAACTTTTGGTAGAGTTTATTTGAAAAGCCTTTAATGTCTACCCTAAAAGCATCTAAATATGGGCCAATCATATCCAAAGGTTCAGGATTGATATATCCGTTAGTAACATATACTGTATAAAGGTTGTTTTTCTTGGCTAATTTTGCCCCATCCAATGTATATTCAAACCAAATCGAAGGCTCGTTATAAGTCCAAGCAATTCCCCGGGCATTGTTAGAAAGAGCCAGTTTTACGAGCTGTTCCGGAGAAATCTCTTCCACAGAAACATCTCTTACTTCTTTATGTTTTTGCAGTCCATGTGCTAAAGCAGTATGTGATATGTGCCAATTCTGGCAATGTCCGCAGTGCATATTGCAGCCGTAGGTACCAAGAGATAAAACTTGGGTCCCAGGGTAGAAATGGTAGAGAGGTTTTTTTTCGATTGGGTCAATGGCAACAGCAGAAACCTGATTGTAAATTAAAGAGTATAATTTCCCGTCAACATTTTTCCTGACACCGCAAAATCCGGCTTTGTCTGGACCGATCTTGCAGTTTTGCGGACATAAAGAGCAAAGCACTTTACCATCCGGAAGCTTTTCGTAAAATAAGGCTTCTTTCATTTTTATTTATCCTTTTATAACACCCAGTGGTCTCATCCTAGCTACTTTCTTTGCTAACCCTGCATTATGCACAATGTTTACCACATCCTGCACATCTTTATAGGCTTCTGGAGTTTCTTCAACCAGCCCCTTCCTGCTTGCTCCTTTAACAATTATACCCTTATTTTCGAGGTCTGAAATAAGTTTATCCGCAGAATATTTTCTGCTAGCTTCTGTCCGGCTCATCTTTCTGCCTGCACCGTGGCAAACAGAGCCAAAACTCTCTTCCATAATTTTAGAGAAAGATTCTCGGGTAAGATGCATTAGAACCTGCCGGTTTGCCCAGGCAAACAAGCCACATTAACCAGTTGCTGATATGCATTGTCATGAATAACATCCTCAAGCATCTTCTCATCCGCATAAATCAGAGCAGCGGTCCGCATTTGGGGATTAAAACTTTGCGGAATTTCCCAGCGCCAATCGTCTATCTTTGTAAAAATATTATTCATAAGTATTCCTAGCGTTGGAAACCTGAGGCTGAATGCCTCGGTTTCCAAATAGAATCATAACAGATAACGAGGAAACCGCGACATTTAGTCGCAGGTTTCCGGCTTCTTATATAGATACTCCTTTAATTTAACGGGATCGATTTGCGGAAAGATACCAAAGATCGTTCCTTGTTGCAAAATGGCACATCTTCCAAACCTCTGCGCAATACCTACCAGTTTCTTGCCATCCAACGTGATTTCATGCCTGGATACAAAAGCAGTACAAAAATCCGCTTGCCTGGCATGTTTTACCCATTCCAATTGAACATTTAAACCGATTTCTTTTAAAAAAGCTGCTATTTTTAATGCGGTTTGCTCTATGGCCCCCACAACTTTTAATTTCCCCTTTGGCAATATTACAGTAAAGGAAATTTCTCCTGCATTGTGGAAAACTACTCCCCCGCCTGTAGGCCGCTTAAGTATCTGCCAGCCTTCATAACGCCCCAGATCAAGTAAGGCTTCAATCTTTTGGTTGTAACCGTAGGTAATAGAAGGGAGGTTCCATTGGTAAACACGAATAAAAGGTATTTTTGAAGCGCTATTTTCGGCTGCTTCAAAGAGTTTCTCGTCAAACTCCATTTGATTGGTCATGCTTTTAAAACTGGCTGCCTGGCAGCCCTGGTTTCATCCAACCTTTTTACCGGAGTTTTATACGGGGCACCTTTTACGAGGTCAGGATTTTTCTCACATTCTTTAGCAATTGTAATCATGGCATCACAAAAAGCATCCAAAGTCTCTTTTGATTCTGTTTCCGTAGGCTCAATCATTAAAGCCTCTTCTACGATCAATGGGAAATAGATTGTGGGTGGATGATAGCCATAATCGATCAGGCGTTTGGCAATGTCGAGTGCCTTGACCCCGTATTTCTCCTTTTGCCATTTTGCGGAGAGTACAAACTCGTGCTGGCAAGTGCGGTCTTGTTTTAAGAAATAATAGTCTTTTAGTCTTTTCATCATGTAATTTGCATTTAAAACTGCCGTTTGGCTTGCTTCTTTGAGCCCTTTTGCCCCCAAGGTTCTAGTATAAGCAAAGGCTTTGATGATTACATTGATATTTCCATAGAAAGAGTGGACTCTTCCAATTGAATCTCCTAATTTCGAATCTCTAATTGCAAATTTCGAATCTCTTTTTACTATTCTGGGAACAGGAAGAAAAGGTTCTAGCTTTTTATTTACTCCTACAGGTCC
>JAPLLA010000005.1:0-7683 GCA_026387795.1 Candidatus Saganbacteria bacterium
CGAATGGATGGGTAAGATCATAAATCGGAATAGCCGAGGATATTGTCTAAAAATCAAGATAATATATTGGGTATTTCAATTCAGATAAAAAACCTTTGATGCCATCCTTATCTACGTGCTCCTTACCCGTCTGATGACTATTTATTTGAATAAGCTGTTTTTCATTTAACGAATCATCAATAGGAATATCAATCAATTTTAATATCCCCTGATCCATTAAAGCATAGAGGCGTTCTTTTCTTCCACGCAGTTGAAAAATATCCCCTTCAGGCAAGAATTTCCAGCAATGATCTTCGAGTGGACAGGCATATGGTTGGTCGCAATATGGGCCAACCTTCGCACTAGGCCCGCTCCCGGCAATCACAGTAAGCATTGATTCAATTGACTTCTTTATTCCTGCCAGATATGGCTTAATTTTATCCGTGACATCTTCTTTAATCAAAAGTTTATGAGGCTCAATTCCCTCTTTACGAATATACTCATTATTAATGTACATAAGATAACATTTGCGAATTTTAAGTCCGGCACCTGAATAAACATATTTCTGGAAAGCTACATCAATTAAGTAGACATCCTCAACCCCTGTGCTGCTTTTAACCTCAATCAGATCCCAGGCATTGCCTTCTACAGGGACAAGGATATCGGGGAGCGCATAAGTCCTTCCATAAATTAAACCAGCTTCAAAAAGCGGTCGCCTCAACTTAGCAGCCTCCAGGGTTTTAGCGTGCGTCTTCTCCGGCATCTGCTGGCGCTCGATTTTAATTCCATTGGGATATAGCTTTTGCGCGAGTTCCCCGACTTTCACGCCTTGATCAAAGATTGCCTGTAGTGCGGCATTAGGAGGAGAAATAAGATCTCGTTGGTTGTATTCATACCAAAGTAATTTCAGGCATTTGACGCCATCAACATACTTGGTTTTTGACAAGAATGGTTGCGGTTTAGACATTTGATTAAATCTTACCCTCCTTATTTACCCGATTCAACCTAACTTTTACCGATTAATCATTTAACCTTAGCCCCGCACTCTCCACAAGTAACATGAGAAGGAGAAAAGCCTGCTTCAATCTCTTCGCTATCCACAAAACCAACAATCCCTCCCCCCTCCTTACAACGATAGTAGATTGTTTGTTTAACGTTGGCGTAACCCTCTTCAATAAACCGTTCGGTATTTCTGCAAGCAGAACAAACATGAATTGCCTCGTCCGCAGAGAGTTTCCTTAATTTATTTTCTTTCTTCTTGGCCATGATTTCCATCTCCCTTCTTGCTTACTACTGGATCGTTTTTTATCAAATAACCACATTTTTGACATAACAAGAGAACTCTGCCTACCGGATGGATATCAAACCTTATTTTCTTCTCAATATATCTACCCCTTTTGTCTTTTACGCATTTAACATAATGTTCGCAATCCCCTTTCCACTGAAGGATAAAATCCTTTTTGTTCTCGCATTTTGGGCAACAATATATTGGCTCAAAGGCAGTCCTTTGCCCTGTTTTTGGATAGAAGGGTTCATTTCCTAAATATATTAAACGGATATTGGGGGACTTGTTTCTTGGATGGACAACCTTATCGACATCACCAAAGCATTTAACATCAATTCCACATCTTTCTTCCAGCGCGCACATATACCCAAATATATAGTCGGACATTTTTCGTGCTTGAGTAGACTTGTTAAGCACACATATCACTAATATAGTATTTATCTTTTTAATAATACCCGGCGGTATTGACCAATATTTTTTATACTTTTTACAAGGGACGTCTTGATAATGAATATACTTATATTTATTTATATAATGCTCAAAACAACGTTTTGTAGGCCTACTATTATCCATTGATAATGTTTGAAGACTATTAATGTATTCTTTTTTCTCTACAATAACCCCGTTTTCCTTTTTAACCCACACATTTTGTTTTTTTAGCCACAAATCTTGTTCATCCATTTTTGCCACCTCCGCACGCATAATAATACAAATGATATGACAATATCTGTCATAGTATTGTGCTATAATTTTAGCGATGGAACGACATACATACATAAGAATTGCCAAGATTGATGAGCTAATCCGCAAAAAGAGTTATCCCAACTGCAGGAAGATGGCTGAAATATTCGAAGTTTCTCAAAGGACTATCCTGCGTGATATCGAAGCAATGAAGGATTCGCTAGGAGCACCTATCCTTTTTAGCAAAGAAAAAAATGGTTATTATTACGGGAACTCCGGCTTTTCCCTTCCAGAATTAAAGCTATCGGAAGGTGAGCTATTAGCAGTGCTACTTGGCGCAGATATTATAAGCAGATACAAAAACACTCCTTTTGAACCGGCGATCAGAAGCGCCTTTGAAAAATTACAATTACTCCTGCCCGATTCTGTCTCAATTAACCCCAAAAACATTGACGAATCCATCTCATTTGATATCAGGCAAACCAGGGAATTAGATAAGAAGTCAGCCAAGGTTTTTGAAAAATTAACGAAGGCAATAAAAGACAAAAGTAGCATTGAAATCAATTACTATGTTATTGGTCGTGATGCCATGCAAAAAAGAGTTATTGATCCCTACCATCTGCGCCACACGCAGGGATCATGGTACTTAATAGGTTACTGTCATTTAAGAAAGGATTTCAGGACATTTTCTGTTAATCAGATAAAGGGAATAAAAGCATTGCCTCAGAAGTTTGAGATCCAAAAAGATTTTTCGGTTAAAGATTTTTTTGCTGACTCTTGGGGATTTCAAGAGGGCGGAGCAATTACTAAGGTAGTGGTCAGGCTAGACAAAACAATTGCTCGCTGGTTTGTGGACCGTAGGCTACACCCTAGCCAACAGATGGTAGAAAACAAAGATGGATCTCTTACCCTCACCTTTAAAGTCGCGGGAACGAACGAGATAATGAGGTGGATATTGAGTCAAGGACATTGGGCCAAGATTATTGAACCAGAAACATTGAAAAAAGAGATCAGGGATGAAGCAAGGGAAATGGCGCGTTGACTTGGCAAAGTATATGCAGATATAATAGAAACAAGGGTAAACATAAATGACTTATTTAGATGTACAGGACTTAATTAAAAAGCTGGAAAGCAAAGACACCGTTGAACAAACAAAGTCATTAACAAATTTCTATGTTTCTGCAAGATTCAAACTTAGCGATTACAACTTTGATGCCTCATATGTTGATGGAGCTAATGATGGTGGGCTGGATTTTGTTTACAATCCCGATTTAAACTCCTATTATATTTTACAATCAAAATTCACCGCAACACCAAGAAAAGCAAATTTCAATGAAATAAAGCATGAGATTGATAAGATTTTTAAAACCATTATTCAAGAAAATACTAACAAAAAGGCTGACGGATTTGTTAATTCCCTAAGGAGAGACATTCACAATCCCGATACCATTATTACTATTAATTGGCTTACTACAAATCAAATTTGTGATGAAGTCGTAAGTGAGACACAAAAGCTGCTTGATACAATAAAAAATAGACATAACATTAAAGCTATAATTGATTTTATCCCAATAGACAAAGAAGCAATTGATCGTGCCATCTACGACAATAAGCATGATTTTGTTCCACAAACAGGCAGAAAAGTGCTCCCTATAAAAGATTGCAAGGATTGTATTAAAGATAATAACCCCGAAACATCAATTAATTCAGTCATAAGCAAAGTTAAGGTTGTTGACATCTTAAAATGGTTTAAAAACAAAGAAGATATAAAAAACTATCTTCAAAAGAACGTTAGGGGATTCATCGGCGGGGAGGATTCGGACAAGACCATTAACTTTAAGATTGCCAAATCCTTTAAAGAACAACCAAGACTATTTTGGTACAAACATAATGGGATTATTATCTTTGTGGATTCATTTAGAATTGAAGGCAACAACTTCATATTAATTAATCCGCAAATTGTTAATGGAGGCCAAACGATTACCACGATTTATTCTGTTTGGGATAAAAACAGAACAAATAATGATGCGGAAGTTATAATAAGAGTATACAGACAAAGCTATGAGGATTCGGAAACATACGAAAGAACAATCGAGATAGTTTCTGCGCTGAATTATCAGAATAAAGTAAACCCCTCAGATCTAAAATCTAATGATCAGGTACAAGTTAATATAAGCAAACTTCTCTCTAAGTATAATTATGAGTACCTTAGAAAAAGGGAGAAAAACGCTAAAAGCGCTACATTTAAGATTAAAATGGTTGATTTGGCAAAGATATTTTATTGTTGCATTTCAAAAAGGCCCGACACTACAGCAAGAGGAAATGTTGAAAATTTATTTGAAGACTCAAAACTATACAACTTAATTTTTAACAAGAATGAAATATCTAAAAGCTTAAATATTAATCACTGGATAATCCGATACATTACCGCATGGTGCATAAACAATAACAAAAACCAATTTGCTTTAAGCTCTCAATTGGATGATGAATACTTCCAGTATACCAAATTTTATATAATGTCAGACATTTATCAGAAAGTCTGGGACTGGAAACTAAGAACCTTTAATAATGACATTGAGGGGTGGGTTGGCTTTGTACAAAGCGAGTATTTCACAGAAGCCATCAGAAAATACTCAAGGCCTTTAATAAAGATATTGAGAGGGATCAAGCCATCAGATCAAACTGCAAGAGATTATTTTAGAAGCAAAGAAGCTATTGATGATTTTAATAGAAAATCAAAAAGAATTAGATTTGACCCGATAATAAAAGAAGCATATAGAAGATATACAAGAGCTCTAGAAGAATAGTTGCAAAAGCTATTAAACTCATTACTCCCTGCCTCGTAATGTCATACCCCTCCTGTCATAATTACTAAATAATGCCATTTAAACTGTTAACGGACTTATATTTTGACAACAAAGTCCAGGTCATCCCATCTGGAGCAATGAGTTTCTTTGGCTATCTATATAAGCTGGAAAACATCATAAAAACCCCTGGATTAATTAATCTTGAGGAGGCTGATCTACAAACTATTGTTTTTGGAGCTAAGAAAATAACCATCATCAACCTTGAGTCAAAAGGAAAGGATAAAGGTACTCAAATCGGGAATAAACTCAAACAGCTTATCCCAGAAGCAAGAATCCAAAAAGGTGTGGGAGCGATCTTTCATGTAATTGGCAATAGTAGTCTCACCCTCTACGAGGTTAATGATGTAGCTGAGGGTGTTTACACGTTTCTAAACGATGACGCCAATATTATCTTTGGTGCAACAATTGATGAAAAGCTGAAAGATACTGTCCAGTTACTACTACTATTGGCTGAATAGGAAAATGAATATATTTAACAAATTCTTTAAACAATTATTCTGCCAACATAATTGGGAGACTCGTACAGATTGGCCGGTTACCGTTCGGGTAATGTCCAACGACCGGGCCAAAAAATGTGCTAAATGCCAAAAAGCCTGGATGGATCCACATCTTAGAGGGATACCAATGACTTTATCTAGCCAAATAGGTGAATTTTGGGAAATAATGTATTGGGATCGGAAAATTCTACATTTAAACCTTAAGGATACTTACCAGTTATGGAAAACAGTTAGCGCTTATATCCTTAAGGAAAAAAGCAACCCAGACTCATAAGGTCATACACTTAGGGTTATAATGACGCCGATGACGACGTTTTACAACAATTAACTTTCTTGGGAGTAATACAGGTACCAGTAGAGGAGGTTAATTACTCTGTTCCAGCTTATCAGCTTTTCATATTCCAGGTCATCATCATTACTGTTCATCTGTTTAACATCCTCATCAGTTTATTAATTTTAACTGAATTTTTTGGAATGTCTACGTCCCTCTCCCAGGAGTTTATTGTTGAGGTAGCCACCATCACTTTTCTACTTACCTGCTTTACTGTTAAGCACTTCTTCCTTCTTAAATATCTAAGTTTTTTACCTATTGAGCCAAGAGTCAAATCGTCATCATCATAGATCAACCATACTGGACTTATTTTTAGGGTTTTAGCGATAGGGTAGACTACTTGATCTGAGTGGTTTCTCCTGCCTTTTTCATAGCTTGATATTGTCCCTTCAGAAACCTTGCTTAACCTAGCTAACTGCTTAATGTTTAGTCCCATCTCAACCCTCAGTTTATGCAGCCTTTGACTAAAAGTCCTATCAGGCAATATCCTTTTAGGAATTTCATACCTATATTCAGCTCCCTGCTTATTTGAATTAGCATGGAAATGGTGACGAAGCCGCACGGGTTCATTGCAGCCACCAGCATAAACTCCGCAGGAAAAGTAAGGCTCGAAAGCGCACGGGAGATGGTAACTACCGAGTCTTCCAGCGGCTGGCGCAGGACTTCTAAAACATTTCGTTCAAACTCCGGAAACTCATCTAAGAATAAAACACCCAAATGCGCTAAGCTGATTTCTCCTGGCCTGGGAAACCGCCCTCCCCCAACCATCCCAATATCCGATGTGGTGTGATGAGGAGTTCTAAACGGCCGCTCTTTGACGAGCGCCTCTTTTGCCGATAGCAGTCCGCTTACACTGTAAAGCTTGGTGATCTCCAAGGCTTCATCTAAAGAGAGCGGAGGTAAAATACTGGGGAGTCGTCTTGCCAGCATAGTTTTTCCAGAACCGGGCGGACCAACCAAAATTAAATTGTGCCCTCCTGCTGCAGCAATCTCCAGTGCTCTCTTAGCATGCGCTTGGCCTTTGACTTCAGCAAAATCAAATTCATAAACAGAATCAAAATCGAGCAAGCTTTTAAGATCTATCTCTAGCGGCTTAATCTTAAGCTTATCATTTAAATAATCGATCGCTTGAGCAAGGTTTTGGATTGGAATAACTTCCAAACCAGCAGCAAGCGCAGCTTCGCTGCAGTTTTCTTCGGGTACCAGGATCTTTTTCTTCCCCTCTTCTTTGGCTTTAAGGCACATTGCCAGCACCCCTGCCACAGGCTTCACCCCGCCATCCAAAGAAAGCTCTCCAAACACAATTAACTCATCAAAGCTTTTCTTTTCAATAATCCCTCCTGCGGAAAGGATGCCCAAAGCAATCGGCAGGTCGTAGAGCGGACCGATTTTTTTGATCGCAGCAGGAGCCAGGTTAATGGTAAAGTAACCGGGCGGGAACTCATAACCCGAATTTTTAATCGCAGCACGCACCCGGTCGCGGCTCTCTTTTACTGCCGCATCAGGCAGGCCCACAATCGTCTGCCCAGGCATGTTTTTACTCTGGTCTACTTCCACCTCTACCAAAAAAGCTTCCAAGCCGAAAACTGCGGCACTGTTTATTTTTACTAGCATGCTTCTCCTCCTTTCAATTGGAATGCGTCTTTGTAAAGATCGATCGTTTTTTCTCCGGGTTCCGAGCGATAGATAGCCAGCACATCAAAACGACAGAAAACATCTTTGATTTTTTTGAGGAATAGATAGGTTTTTGCAGCTTGAACTAAGCTTGCTTTCTTTTCCCTGCGGATGGATGCTGTAGGGGGACCAAAACTGCGGTAGGAATAATTCTTTACTTCAACAAAAACCAGGACTTCACGGTCAAAGGCAATAATGTCAATCTCTCCATGCGCGGAACGGAAGTTTCGCTCTACTATGCGGTAGCCTTCCCCTTCTAAAAATGTGGCGGCAAAGTCTTCTCCAGCCTTGCCTATGTCATAACTTTCACGGCCCATGCCTTACACATGAGCAATTTGATAGCCTGCTTCAAAACCAAAAAAGCGACGA
>JAPLLA010000005.1:7728-12389 GCA_026387795.1 Candidatus Saganbacteria bacterium
CGTCGCTTTTTTGGTTTCTTCCGTCGCTTTTTTCGTCACACCGCCGAAAAATTGTACAGTGCGAGCTTAGTTCAACAACTCAAACAGGTCGTTGCCCATGGTGAATTTGGCTACATTGCGTGGAGCAATGTCCATGGGTTCACCATTGCGCGGGTCCCTGCCAACACGCGCTTTTCTGCGGGTTTTTTTCCAGGAACCAAAGCCTACTAATTGGACTTTTTCTCCCTTTTTTAGGGCTTTTTGGATGCTTTCTACCATATTGTCAATTACACCTAAAACTTTCGTTTTTGGTAATCTAGTCTTCCGAGAGACTTCCTCGACCAGTCGTTGTTTATTCAACTGGCTCACCCCCTTCTCTCTTGCTAGTCATTCTAGCAATACTAAAAACATAAATCAAGTTAAACTACTTTGGGAGCAGGGTTTTCACATAATTGGTTTTTGATAGCATTTCTGAAATCTCTGCACGCGTTACCAATTTATTTGGCTCAAATTTTTTCCCTGCCAAGTAATCCAAAATACCCGCATCTTTTGCAGCTGCAATTGCAGGAGCAGCCCAGTGTTTGCTGGTAATATCCGCGAATGGGGAGACCCCATCTTTTAGCGCCATACCGTCAAAGCGGGTTAAAAGCATTACTGCTTCTGCCCTGGAGATCCCGTTTTCCGGTTCAAATTTATTTCCCGCATATCCTTTAACCCAGCCCATCTCCACTGCTTTTTTAATGTAAGGAGAAGTCCATGAAGAAAGCGGGACATCCGAAAATACCGGTGCAGTCACTTTTTCCAGTGTCTCGCCTTTGGCTCTTACCAGTATTGCTGCCATTTGTCCGCGATTTACCAAATCATCGGGCCTAAAAGTTCCGTCAGGATATCCGCCTAGAATGCCCAGCGTACCGAGTGTGCCGATTGGTTTATAAGCCCAGTAACTATTTGGCACATCGCTAAAAGTTTTAAGCGCTAATACGGATTTTGGCGGTTCCACTGCTTTTGATGTTGCCACTGGAGCGGGCTTGGGCTTTTGCGGCGGCACAGGTTTTTCAACCGACTTTGGTGCAGGAGGTAGAGGCACAAACGACAAGCTAAAGTAATGTGCGGAGTTTACTGAAGCTAATGTTGTATCATAGTAATAAGCATAATCAAAAGAGACTCCTGCATAAAGCAACCCAACCCCAAAACTGTAGTTAATGGCAGCGCTATTTGAGCTTGTAGCCAGTTGGTCAAGCCCTCCCCTTAAAGCCAAATTTTCCATTGCCATCCACTCTACACCGCCGTGCAGTGTCATGGGCTGGCCGGAAGTCAAGTCAAGGTCTCCGGCTAATAAAAGGTCTTTTTGCGGATTATAATTTACTCCAAGTTTTGTAGCAGAAGGGATATCTTCTGCGGTATTTGTTGCCCATCTTATTGCAGCCATTGATTGTGGAAGAGCGTTTTGCTGTACTGCTCCAATTGTTAAATTGTCCATTGGCTGCCAAAGGAGGCCCAAATCTACATCGTAGCCTGAGCCACTCCCGTTTGTAACGCCAAATCCTTTGTTAAAAAGTTTAAACGATCCGCCCAAAGCCAGGCCTTTCCAAAATTCTTTTCCATAGGTAAGAGCAATAACGCTGCTGGTATATCCAAATGCACTTCCGGTTGGCACTACTCTGCCTGACTCAATAGTGGTGCCTTGAAACCCTGAGGCACCGGAACCCAGGTAAGCCAAACCAAGCGTACCAAAATCAAATTTATTGGCACCGCCTAGAAAGATGTAATTCATATCTTCGCTCAAGTTGGTATACATGCTGGTTAGACCATATTGTTTAAGGTATGCGCCGTTGGCAGGGTTTACAAAGAGCGCGTCAATGTCGCCCGCATCTGCCACTGCAGTACGCCCCATGGCCAGCGTCCTGGCACCAATGCCGATCTTCATAGGATCTAAAGCAGCTGCATTTACTTCGCTCACAAATCCCAATGACCAAGATACAATCACCAAACAAATCACGATCAATACTGCTGGAAACCTGCGACTAAATGTCGCGGTTTCCAGATTATCACCAGAAAACTTTTTGGAAACCGAGGCATTCAGCCTCCGGTTTTCCAACTCTAGTGTTTTCTTTATGTTTTTTTGCCTCATTTTAGCACCGCTATTTTTATCTTTCCTATCATCTTCCCACCCGATACGATACGAAGGAAATAAGGGCCGTTGCCAGCCAGGTCTCCAAAGTCTGTGTTGCCATCCCAGCTGATTTCGTTGTAACCGCTCTTGCCGCCGTTGACACCGGAGAGATAAACCCTCTTCCAAACCAGTTGATTGATTTCATTAAACATATAGAGCGTTACGTCGGAATCACGGTTAAGCTGGTAAGCAATTTTTGCAGGGCCATTCAAAGGATTGAACGGGTTTGGATAGATGTATGCCATGGCAGCAGCTGGATCGCCTGTATCCACCCGCACAGTTCTGGTATAAGTTGAGGTATTGTTATTGTAGTCAACCGCGCTAATAACAATAGTATGCGTACCTGTGCTTAAATTAAGCACATAAGTTAAGTTTCCGGTTGAAGCATCGTAAGTAGAAGGAGAAGTAAGATTCTTAAAATAAGTAGTGGAGCTGTCAATGATCATGGCACTGCTTTCAATGCTCACTCCAGTCCCGTCCTGCACCACAGCAGTTAATGTCCCGTCTTTTTTAACATAATCGTTGTTAACTACAGTTTGGCTATCGATTTTTACGGTAGTAATAGTAGGAGCAGTAATATCTGCGCCAACCAGCATAGAGAGAAAACCGGAGAGAGCGCTAAAGCTTGCGCTCACAAGGTTCCCGCCGGAAACCGAGCCAACAGATGTGTTGCTGGAAAAGTTGGAAGAAGATGCATTGCCTCCGCCAGAGCTTGTCGCTTCTGGACTAGAGGTAAAATTACTGCTCTGGCCTGCAAACACTACTGCAGTCAAGCAGAGTAAAACTATAAAAGTTAAAATTATTCTTTTATTCATAATCTAATTTTCCCTCGGTATCCTTAATAATCTTGCTCCCCTAGCCAACTAGATTCCCTGGATAACCTAGATCTACTTTTTACCGGCTACCAAGTCGCTCCATATTGAGTTCTCCTCCACCCCGCAGCTGTTTTTACGTAAATATAATCCTCATCCCAGCAAATTTGGCCGGTTTTCCCTCTAACATCAGTTGTACCACTAGGAGTAAACGCATTATCAATAACAATAGAAATCCCGGAAGCCCCGGTTACTTCTATGGTTCCAGTAGAAGCCAAGCCTAGTCCACCAGTAAAATATCCGGAATAACTATTGGAAGAAATTGTGTTCACATAAATTCCATTACTCCCAGTAGAAGTAAAGTATCCTCCTACACTACTTCCTTGCGCCTCTCCACGAACGCCATAACCTCCTGTGTATGACCGGCCATAAACTCCAGTACCAATAGGCGTTGTAAAGAAGCCCCCATAACCATTATAGGTTGTTTCTCCGTGAGTATTATAAGAAGACATTGCGTGGCTCGTCGCATGGCCATAAACACAAATACCATTATTATCGCTAGTAATGCCTGTAACAGCCATTACTGCGCTTGCAGAAGAAGAAATAATACCAGTTGTCTCAAATGCACCAGCTGTTAAAATTCCTGTAACAAAAGCATTCCCCTCTACTGAAATACCTTTTCCACCCTTAAAATATCCAGCATAACCAGCGTCTTGAATTGTTTGCCCATAAACTGCAATGCCATTGGCTCCAGTTGCAAATCCAGAAACGCCTTGTCCATCGGCTCCAGTTGCATTCCCCGAAACCCCTTCACCAGCATCTCCTTTAGCAACAAAAAATCCTCCATAATTGAGCACAGAACCAGTTGCACTTGCTATTCCGGAAACCCCTACTCCATTTGCTCCAATCGCTTCCCCAGATACCCCTACGCCATCTGCTCCATCAGCCTTTGCATAAACCCCTTGACCAGTTGCTCCAGTTGAATGAAAATATCCTCCATAAGAAGGACTAGTTCCATAAACCCCTATTCCATCTGCACTCAAGGCTGAAAATTCTCCTCCATATGCACCGCCCTCTCCTTGAACCCCAATTCCATTATCATGACCATTTGAAACAACAATCAAAGCACCACCATAACTTTTAACAAGCTCAAATTGTCCATTATCATTTAAAGGCAATAAATTATTGTCAGTAGCAGTAGCACTGGCATGGAACCCATCCACTGTGTCTGCATTAACGCTTCCGCTAAATGCCGCAGCAGTTACAATGCCTGTAACACCTAGTCCCCCTTCAACTGAAACACCTGTTCCACCCACAAACATACCGGAATAATAATTGCCAGTAGATTTTGCATATACGCCAACTTTGCCTTCTCCATATAATCCAGCTCCATTAGCATTGGGATTTAATCCTGTAACAGCTCCTGCATATGCCACGCTCGCAGTAGAAGAAACGTTTCCAGTAGTAACTACATTTATATCCGGAGCCAGGGTTTCGGCAGTAATTCCGGTTAATCCAGAGCCGTTTCCAGAAAATGCCGCTGCAGTTACAATGCCTGTAACACCTAGTCCCCCTTCAACCGAAACGCCTGCTCCACCCACAAACATACCGGAATAATAATTGCCAGTAGATTTTGCATATACGCCAACTTTGCCTTCTCCATATAATCCAGCTCCATTAGCATTGGGATTTAATCC
>JAPLLA010000054.1:0-3967 GCA_026387795.1 Candidatus Saganbacteria bacterium
AGTAGCAGTCCCAAAATCAACCACAACTACAGGCGCACCATATAACTTTAAGGCTGCATATGCATTTACCAAACGGTCTGCACCAATCGCTTTTTTATCTTTTAATTTGACTTTAATAGGAACGTTGGAGGCACTTACAAAAACCGGCTTAACTTTAAAATGCCGGCTCAAGTATTTTTTAAGTTTTGCCTCTACTTTGGGGACCACGCTGCAAACAACAATCCCCGTAACCTCAAAATCAATATCCGGTATCTTTAGCTTACCTGTTGGGACACGCCAGGTCCTGATCAAGGAATCGCCTCGGAATAAACCATAAACAATATTAGTATT
Organism: Candidatus Saganbacteria bacterium; assembly: GCA_026387795.1. GTDB lineage: Bacteria > Margulisbacteria > WOR-1 > JAPLLA01 > JAPLLA01 > JAPLLA01. Next base: position 331 of record JAPLLA010000054.1, read on the forward strand.
TCCTATGTCCACCGCAAAAAGCATGGGGGTATTATAACGCAAAAAAAGAGCCAATAAAAACGAAATCCCAGTGAAAATTGCACGATATATATAAGAATAGAAAGGGGTCTTTTAATGAGCGGTGAAGAAGTAAGTTTAAATGGAAAACCTTATCCTCCACTATTAATAAATGTCCCGGCGGATCAGATCAAAACCGAAGCTCCTACTATAAAAGATGAACTGCCACAAGACAAGGTGATCGCAACTGTAGGTCTAAAAAAACCGAAAGCAGGAAAAACCTGCACTTCAAAAGAAGGATGTTATACCTATACCTGGAAAAACGTAGACAACCCGCCCATAAAAGTAGTTAATGGACAAGAACTCTTATTTGTTGAAGCAAAACCTTACTACGAACCTGGCACAGGCGGAGACCTGCATGGAGTAGTAGGAGGACTTACCCAAACTTTTGATTTTAATGTTGCAAACCGGCCTGATATTTCCAGTGCTACACACTTTGTGTTTTATGCTTATATAGAAAGCGGATCCGCTTATATCTCTGTTGAATTTTTTGATCATGACCCCGGAACCCCAGGGGCAAAGGACGGTTTTTCTACTACTCCAAATTTGGACGCCCTCCATGGCGAAAAACCTGGCATTACAGAGCAACAACTTCTTGAAAGAAGTGGCGGACAAGTAAACATGCAGGAATTCCAACAGCACCGTTACGACGGCTACAGATACCGAATCTACGGCAGCGACGGTTGGAAAGCACAAAAGCTGCTTGTTTCAGGCCATCAACAGCTCTACCGGATTGAAATCCCCATAGATAAAGCTTTTGTGGAAAGATATTTCATCAATACCGGATTCGGAAATGAACAATGGGATGTGAACCCAGGGGAATTTGAGCGCCTGCAGTTTGTAACCTATGTTACAGAAAAACCCGGAGAACCAGTTACCCCCTACAAACGAGGATTAACCCTCAAAGAATACCATGATGATCCCACTGCCTATCAAGGAAGACCAGAAGGCTACAAATACCAGGAAGATGTAAGGGTTGGGATAGGAACTGAGGTTACTTTTATTCAAGCACCAAAAAGAACCGGGATAATCACCATTACACCCGTCAGAGAAAAATAATTAAAAATAGCCGTTAGTACACCTTTTTTTACCGCAAAAAAAACATCCCAAAAATGAAATTTCTAAGCTTTATAAACGATAAAAACATAGAACACTAAAAGAGCATCAAACTAGTAAAAAGGAGCAAAAAATGAGCGTAAGTTTTAATGTTACCGGTTACTACTCCCAAGATACTTGTAAAGCAGGATTACCTCCAGTAGTAGACAATTCCACAGATAAACTAGTAGTCCAGGACGAAAAAGGGGAAGTTCAAGTCATCAATCCCCCCCTCCTCCCATCAGAAGTCAGCATCTCGCCACTAGCCCTAAGCATTGAACCGGAATCAAGACCAGATGCACCGAATGGCACCAGCGCAGTAGCAGTGGTGGACATAACCAGCCTCTCTCCAGAACAAAAACTTTTATTTGCAATCCAAAATGTCCGTAATTTGGCAATTGAACTTTATAATGAATACCCTTCTCAAAACTTAATCCAAATAAGAAAATTATTCACAGACCTCTATATTATCCCGGAAGGAGAAATCCCAAAAGGACTAGAAAGCCTCTATCAGAAGAAGCAAGCTATTATTGCCGGGCTAAAAGAAATCGATAATCTTATCACTGTCGTTGAGAACCTTTCCTTGGTACCAGAAGAAGCACAAGTAGACCTTTCCGTATTGACCAATGCTACTAACCTATTAGAAATAGCAGAATGGGCAGTTGGCAAAGGGACCACTACTTATACGGTCACTCCTTTAAATAATGTACCTGCATACCAAATACAGGTCTCATCCGATAATAACAATTTAGCCGTATTTGGAAAACTTGATCAATCCCCAAAAATCGCCCCTACTACAGAATCCACCAGCAAAGCAGAAGCAGACATGAAAAAAGGAGGAGCAGCAGTGTGGGCTGTTACTTCCGTATACGATGCTTATGACCCTATCCCAGAACAAAGGCCTTTTGAGTTTTATATTGATGCCTATGGAATCAATAGAAAAATGCCGCTGCCAGGGCTGGAAAAACTAAAAGCTACTTTATCTGGCTTTACTGGCCAGGTTACCAATCCTTTGAGGATCTGGATCTGCGACTTTTCATATACAGTAACTGGTCCAGCATCAATGGGTTTTTCCCCTGCCTACTGCGACCGCTACATCGACCTGGAACAACATGCTTCTATCTTTCAATTTCTTAAAACCTATGAACAAGCCTATAAAGATGCAGCCACTCTTTTACATGCTTCACACCCAGAAATTAGCTACAACACTTTGGCCACATTTTTAATGCTCAACACTTTTGTAGAGCTTTTCTGGTCGCAAAACGAAGATCCTTGGCAAGACCATGGTGCTGCCGCGAAATATGATGCAAAAGAAGAAGATTCCTTCAATGAGACCTATGATCATTATACCGCCAAAACAGAAGATGGTGGTCTCGGCTATATTTTTGGGGCAAGAGTACCAGTAAAAGATGGGGAGACCACAAAAGAACGGATCTTCCCCGGGCTTTCTTGGAGTATAGCTTCAAGCCAAGTACCGGTTGCCTCTCAGGGACTCGGACCCAATGCTGTAATCATCGGCGACTTCTTAAAAGCAGGAGAAAACGAAGCACTCTGGCAAAAGTATTTCCCAGGCATAGAAAGAACAGAAGAGAATGCAGTACAAATTGCTTTAGATCCAGAACAATCTATCAAAGCAGTAGCAATGGTATATGATGCAAAACTGACTAAGCTCAATCAGACCATTTTCAATAATCCGGAAGTAAGAATGCCTGACAATGCCTACCCAGCAATCAAAGATCCAGCTGCCTCCAGAGAATACTTTATCTTAAGTTGGGTCAGGTACTGCAAAGCATTCCCAGAAGTAGAAGCAAATTTCCCAACCTACTTCCCCTATGGCCACAATTCCTGGAACATTGACCATGTTAGCAGTTATTTTAAGCTCATCCAAACAGTAATGGAGATCCCGGATAGTTTTCCAACACTTGAGTCCAACTTTATCCCTAGTAAAGGAAAACCGATCAATGATTACTTTGGGGACACAAAAAATCCCAGGAACACAGATAACCTAATGCTTTTGTTTACACCCAAAGAATAAGGAGGAAAAAAATGAGGACCTGGAAAATTATCCATGGAAGCACAATTTGCGCTTTAACCGGAATAGTTTTAGTAGGTGTGGGAATATATTTGGGTTTTAGATGCACCTTGCCTGAGGCCTCTGTACTGATCGGAATCCCAATGGTACTTGGCATGTTAACCAGCCACGCAGTGCACTAGGAGGAACCTTTATGGGAGCGCCAGATCCAACCACAGCTACTGCTCCTATAGGTTTGTCCCCAAATCTTCCTAGGTTTACTAATAACAACGCTAATCCTGCCAGTAATACCGAAACCACCGTTCCATTTGTACCAATGATTACCCCTCCTTTCTCATCTCTGGAAGTAAATATTGATTTAACCAAGGTACTGGAATCTGCTATTAAAGATTCAGAGGTCTGCGCACAAGGTGAAGGCGCATGGCAGTGGTACTTAAACAATTTTGAGGCTTA
>JAPLLA010000054.1:3976-16255 GCA_026387795.1 Candidatus Saganbacteria bacterium
CATGGATTACTGCCAGGCTGGAACAATATGGATTTAAAAACCCCTTGGAAGACCCGGAAGGAGCAATCAAGGCTTGGGCACAAGAAGTGACCAAAGGAGCTGCCAATGATCAGGAGAAATTTGAGAAATTAGTCCAAGCTACTTTTAAAAAACTTACTTTCATGGAAACACAAACGCGTAGTCAAGAATATCAGCTGCCATTTACAGCAAAAGATGTTTTTAGACTGAATGTAGCCGACTGTAACGAGTTTACTTATTTCTTCTACGTTGCGGCAAAATCAGTCGGACTCAATGTTGGTTTACAACCTGAACTGAAATGGCTGCAAGTTGGAGGAGGAAGTGCACACCTAGCTCCTACTATTAAAATCGGGACAAAAACCTACAAAATAGAACTTAGCAATCACACCATACTCGAGATCAGCAGCCAAAGGAAGTCTATGCCTGCCAGCAGTGCATTCGCTTCTTATCACATTGACATAGCTGCCGCACAATTTGGCAAAAACCCGGACAGCCCGGAAGTTTTCCACAATTTCTCTCTAGCCCAAAGCATCTCCCCTGAAGATGAATATGCAAATTTTCTGACGGGGGCATTTGCTTTTGGAAAAATGCAATGTTATAACCAGGCTAAAGCCATTTTTGAAAAAGTGTTGCAAAAAAACCCGGAAAATCTCCTTGCACTGGTAAGCCTGGGATTGGTTTATGGACATTTTGGGGAAGACGAAAAAGCCAAAGAACTTTTTTACCGTGCTATAGAAGCCAACCCCCAATTTCCTGTCCCCTACTATCTCGTCTATGACCTGGAAAGCAAAGCTGGAAACCAAAGCAGGGCCAAGGAAGTATTAAAACAGCTGATTAGCGTAAATCCAATGGATATAGTTGCTGCTGGTATCCTTGGCGGCATCGAGGTTTCACAAGGAAACTACCGCGATTTCACCTCTTTTTACGAAGCCACTATGACAGGAATTACTATTGAGCATGTAACAACCAATCACTATTTGGGCATTGCCTATTATGAAACCGGGGAAAAAGAGAAAGCCAAATTAAAACTGAGTGCCTCTTTTAGAGAATCCGCTGGTATGACTGCAGTAAGCTCTTTTTTACTTGGAAAGCTGGCCCTGGAGCAAGGCAACACTGAACAAGCCCTGCACCACTTTAATCTTACGGTGATGCTTAACCCAAATTTCTGTTCCGGCTACTTTGAACTAGCACAAACATACAAAGCCCAAGGAAAGCAAAGAGAAGCGCAAAATATGCAAAAACAAGCAGCGCTTTGCGGAAAGTAATAATACCTACGCTTTTTCTAGTTTTTTAATAATCCCAGCCATAAGCTCAGGCAAAGGAGCTTCTAGCGCCAGTTCTTTCCCGGTTCTGGGATGGATAAATTTAATGCTTGCGGAATGCAGCAACTGCCCTTCTATCTTAAAATCATTCTTCTTCCTGCCATAAACAAAATCACCAACTACCGGATGACCCAAATGCGCTAAATGGACCCGGATTTGGTGCGTGCGGCCGGTCTTAAGCAGCAGTTCTAATAATGTATACTCGTTAAATCTCTCCAAAACCCGGTAATGCGTAATTGCATCCCTGACCACTGTGCTTTCTTTGATATGCTTATCAGTAAGAACCGCCATTTTTTGGCGCTGGGTGGGATGGCGGCCATATTTGGTTTCAATGATCCCTTCTTCCTGCGGGACCCTGCCATGCACCAAGGCAATATATTTCTTCTCCATGGTCCGTTCTTTAAGATCATCTGCCAAAGCTTGGTGCGTAAAATCGTTCTTTGCTACTAACATGATCCCTGAGGTGTCTTTATCTAAGCGGTGTACAATCCCAGGCTTAAGCTCTCCGCCAATGCCTGACAAATCTTTGCAGTGTGCAAGCAGAGCATTGACCAAAGTACCTGTATAATGTCCAACTGCCGGATGCGTGACCATTCCTCTGGGCTTATTAACCACCAAAAGATCCTCATCTTCGTAAAGAATCCCAAAAGGGATTTCTTCTGGTTTAACGTCAATCGATGCAGGAGGAGGAATTTCTACTGTAATCTGGTCTCCAACACGCAGAGGATGTGCAACTTTTGCTTTTTTGGCATTTACCAAGATCTTTTCTTCTTTAATTAGCTTTTGTATTTGGGTGCGCGAGATCCCTACCCCTTGCTCAAAAACAAAGTGATCTAAACGCTTATCCTTATCTCCCTCTGCTGCAACAAATTCCATAACGACAAATCCCCTCTCACCCCATACTAAAGTATGGGGAATAAACTATTCCCCACATTTTAATGTGGGGTTCGTTTTTTTTCTAAACAAAACCATCCATCCAACCACAAAAAGCAGGATCGAAATCCACTGTGCTGCCGATAAACCAAAAAAGTAGTATGGGTTCTCCCTTAGAAATTCTACCAGGAAACGATGTATGGCATACAACATTAACCCAAAAGCGAAAACAATGCCATCCTTTTTAACTAATCTATAGATAATAAAAAGGATTCCTAGAATAATGAGAAGATCAATTGATTCGTAAATCTGGGTAGGATGTCTTTTACCCAAAAGTTCCGGAAACTGGACTGCCCATGGAACCTTTGTTTCAATACCATAACAACAGCCATTTAAAAAACAGCCAATCCTGCCAAATATCATTCCTATTACAGTAGCAAAAGTAATAAAATCCAAAACTTTCCAGAAAGGCATTTTATTTACCCGCAAGAAAATCATCGTTGATAAAGCCGCTACAATTAATCCCCCGTAAAAAACCAACCCGCCCTGCCACACCATGAAAATTTCCCAAGGACGAGCCGCATATGCAGGCCAAAAGCCAATCACGTAAAACAACCGCGCGCCAATAATCGCGGAAACCATCACAACAATTGCCAGATCCAGTATTTTATTTATATCAACGTTTGCCTTATACGCCAGCCAAAGCACCAAGCAGATCCCAACCAAAAAACCCAAAGCAGCCATTACTCCATAGCTGTGGATAGAGATAAACCCGTATTGGAATAAGATTGGATGCATATCTCTCCTTAAAATTCTAAATTCGAATATCTAAACTCTAAACAATATCAAATTACCAAAATACTAAATTTTAAAAATTTGAATTTAGATATTAGAATTTGTTTAGAATTTAGAGTTTAGGATTTAGAGCTTCTAAACAAGTACACCACCAACAACAATACTCCTATATTGATAAAAGTATCAGCCACGTTGAATACTGGCCAAAAGCGAAAGTCCAAAAAGTCGACCACGTAGGCAAAACGAAGCCGGTCGCAAATGTTGCCCAAGCTTCCTCCCAGAATAAATGCCAAGCCGGTTTGGACCAAGTAATTATCGCGCTTGATGCGATAGTGAAAAAACAAGACCACCAAGGCAACGCAAATAGCAATTACAAGAAGAGGCTTAGCCTGCCCCTGAAAAATCCCAAAAGCCGCACCCCGGTTTTGCACCAGGGTAAAATGAAACAGGTTGTTAATTACAGGAATACTCTGTCCTGCAGATAAAAAAGAACTGAAAAAGGATTTGGAAAGCTGGTCCAAACAAAAAACCAGGCCAACCAAAGGATAAAAAATGATCATCTGATCTTTGCGCCCTCTTTGAGGTAAACGTTAACTATTGAGATAAATTTTGCAACGTACATGCCAACTACCGGCACATCTATCATTTGGCGTAAAAATACAGTAAGGATATAGATGACAATCGCAAAAACAATCGTCATGCCTATGGCAACTCCAACCCCGCTAAATATCCCGTTTAAAAAACTAAACCAAAAGAACTGCCAAGGTTTTTGCAGCATCGAAACATATTTATCGATCTGCGCCCTTTCCATGGCCACCCCCAACTCCCCAACCCTCTTGCTCAACTCCTGTAAAACATTGCTGTCTTTGTTTTCATTAGGATTTCGGATTTCGGATTTCGGATTTTCCATTAAGTCCCTTCCTGCCATGATGCCAAATATTTAACTTGCTCAGGAGTCAATTTGTCGATCGAGATCCCCATTGATTTTAGCTTTAAAGTTGCCACCCAGTTTTCAATCTCATCCGGCACCTCGTAAACCTTGTGTCCCAGTTTACCTGCATTCTTAATTACATATTCAGTTGCCAGTGCTTGGGTAGAAAAACTCATATCCATAACAGAAGCAGGATGCCCTTCCGCAGCAGCCAAATTCACCAGCCTTCCCTCTGCCAAAAGATAAATGCTCCTGCCGTTTGGCATGATAAACTGGTCTACAAAATTACGCACATTTTTAACTTCTTTTTTCGCTAATTTCTTAAGTCCTTTGATGTCAATTTCGCAGTCAAAGTGACCGGAGTTGCAAACAATTGCTCCATCTTTCATCTTTTTAAAGTGCTCTGGACGAATAACATGGAGATCCCCGGTCAAAGTACAGAAAAGGTCTCCTATTGATGCCGCTTCAGACATTGTCATGACTCTAAATCCGTCCATTGCAGCTTCGATTGCTTTTACGGGATTGATTTCAGTAACGATTACATTTGCACCCATCCCTTTGCAGCGCATGGCAAAACCTTTGCCGCACCAGCCGTAGCCTATCGTTACCACATTTTTCCCCGCAATTAGGAAATCCGTAGCACGGATAATACCGTCTACCGTACTCTGTCCGGTTCCGTAGCGGTTATCAAAGAGATTTTTAGTCAGCGCATCATTTACTGCTATAACCGGGAATTTGAGTGCTCCATCTTTTTCCATAGCCCTTAACCGGATAACACCTGTAGTGGTTTCTTCCATGCTGCCAATGATTTGCCTGGCAATGTGAGGATATTTGGATGAAATAGCATGTACCAAGTCGCAGCCATCGTCCATAGTCACCACAGGAGAGTGTTCTACTGCAGTGATCAGGTGGCGGTAATAGGTCTTATTGTCTTCACCTTTGATTGCAAATACAGGGATACCGTAATCAGCCACCAAAGATGCAGCTACATCGTCTTGGGTAGAAAGGGGGTTAGAAGCACAAAGCACCACATCTGCACCGCCTGCTTTTAAAGCCCTAACCAGATTTGCGGTTTCTGCAGTAACATGCAGGCATGCGCTCATCTTCTTCCCTTTTAAGATCTTGCTCTTTGCAAACTTCTCTTTTACCTGGGAAAGAACAGGCATGTCACGCTCTGCCCATTCAATGCGAAGCTTTCCCTTTTTTGCCAAACTTTTATCTTTAATATCTGAATTAACCACGTTTATACTCCCTTAAAAATAATATGAATGGTAATTATAACACAGCTCTTTTATGCTCACCATCGCAAAATCCCCAAAAAATCTCCTCCTTAAAGTGAAATCAGGAGACTCCCCTGCCGATAGTTTTATGGCTGATCCAAAGACACCTCAGAGAGTCGCCCGCCAAAATGTTCTAGAAACAATCAATCAAAGGGAGGTTATCTATTATGGTTAGGTCAACTGCTGCTATTCCTGGTTATCCAAATCTTTCTGCTGCTGATGTTGCAAGGGTTCAAGCTGAAATTAGACAATATGGCCGTCCTATGTTTATGTGGCTAAAACCGCCTGGAGATATTAGTGCTAAAAGCGTAAGACGAGATGCGTATCGCTGTACTGACGCATATGCAGCTTCAGCCATGCTCCATAATAACGTCACTCCTGGAGTAGCTCTTAAACCCGATGAATTAATTGTATATGGCGGGACAGGAAGAGCAACCAGAAACTGGCTTGAGTTTAACCGTATTAGAGCAGCGCTCGAAGTCCTAACAGACGAAGAAACACTGTTGGTCCAATCCGGAAAACCAGTAGGAGTAGTACGTTCACATCCAGATGCACCACGCGTATTACTGGCAAATTCCAACACAATCTGGCCTTCTGACGCACAATTTTCGGAACTTGATAAAAAAGGGTTAATAATGTATGGCCAAATGACTGCAGGAAGCTGGATTTATATTGGGACCCAAGGAATTTTGCAGGGGACATTTGAAACCTTTGCAGCAGCAGCAAGAGAGAGCTTACATGCAGATTCTCTTAAAGGGAAATGGGTACTAACAGCTGGAATGGGAGCAATGAGCGGAGCGCAACCTAGAGCTGTAACCTTTAATGGTGGTGTAATCCTAGACGTTGAAGTCCGTGCTGATAGAATTAAACAAAAAGTTGATGAAGGCTATTGCGATAGAATGACCGACAGTTTAGATCAAGCTTTGCAGTGGGTGCGCGAAGCAACTGCAGCAGGCACACCTCTATCAATTGGTTTGGTGGGAAATGCAGCGGAAGTTCTTCCGGAATTAGTACGCCGCGGAGTTACTCCTGACATTGTTACAGATCAAACGTCCGCACATAACCCACTTTATTACGTTCCACCTGGTGATTTAGCAGAACTTGATCGTCTAAGAGTAGATGACCCCATTGAATATGTAAGACGCTCCCGCGCAGCTGAAGTGGAACACGTTAAAGCTATTCTTGCCATGCAAGAAAAAGGTGCGGTTGCAGTAGATTACGGAAACAATCTCCGTGCAGAAGCAGAAAAAGGCGGATTAAAAGTTATGGATGATCAGGGCGAGTTTTTATATCCTGGTTTTGTACCAGCGTACATTCGACCAAGATTTGAGCTCGGCTATGGGCCATTCCGCTGGGCTGCTATATCGGGAGACCCTCAAGATATATTTGTTACTGATCGAGAACTACTAAAGCTTTTCCCAGAAAGCCAGGAACCTGCTCTTCATCGTTGGATCCAAATGGTTGAAGAAAAACTAGATTTTGCAAAAATACCAGGACTGCCTACCCGCATCTGCTGGTTGGGCTATGGCCAAAGAGAAGAAGCAGGTCTTTTGTTTAACCGACTAGTAAGAGATGGAAAAGTAAAGGGACCAATTGTTATAGGCCGCGACCACTTGGATTGCGGTTCAGTTTGCTCTCCTAACAGAGAAACTGAAGGAATGCTGGATGGAAGCGATGTAATAGCAGACTGGGCATTACTCAATGCTCTAATCAATGCATCTAATGGAGCAAGTTGGATAAGTCTCCATCACGGCGGAGGAGTAGGAATTGGACACTCCGAACATGCGGGGATGGTAATTGTGGCTGATGGAACACTAGAAAGAGATAAACGTCTTATGCGAGTACTAAATAGCGATCCTGGTATGGGAGTACTTCGTCATGCAGATGCAGGATATTCAGCAGCACAAGCAGTTTTAGCTGGGGAAATGGCTGGAGCTAGAAGAATTTGGATTCCCGAAGGCCTTAGCTAAATAGAAGCAGAAACAACTTCATTACATCTCGTACAGAGCGTAGCATGCTCTTTGTGGGAGCCTACGCTCTCTTGCCACATCCAGCACCTTTCGCATTTAAGTCCATCCGCCTGGCGCACGATCAGCTTAAGATTCGCCACTTTTTGACCGGCAATTGATTCTTCTGGCGCTACTTCATAGTCAGATATGGTTACTTGGGAGACAATAAAGAACATAGGAAGCATTTCTTTAACAGAATTTAGAACCTCTTTTGTATTTCCTTGGACATAAAGCTCTACCCTGCCCTCCACGGAACTTTTAATCTTCTTCTCTGCTCTAAGCACTTCCATTACCCTATACACTTCTTCCCTTACCTCAAGCAGATGATTCCATTTCGCCTCTAATTTCTCATCTAAAAACTCCTTATTCGCCTTTGGCATACCCAACAAAAATACGCTCCCTTTTTGAATTTCTGGATTTATTTTGGATTTTGAATTTGTTTCGAGTTTAGAGTTTAGAATTTCGGATTTCATGCATTGATATAGGTCTTCTGCAGTAAAAGAAAGGATTGGAGCCATGAGTCTTACTAACGAATTAAGGATTTCATTGATAGCATATTGTGCCGAAAGCCTACTCTTTGAATCCTTTGCATCACAATACAAGCGGTCTTTGGACATATCCAAATAATAGGCACTCAAGTCAGTGACACAAAAATCGTAAAGGGCATGGTAAACAAGATGATATTCAAACACATCATAAGCATTCGTCACCTTTTCAATCAGCTGATTGAGGCGTAGGAGTATCCAGCGGTCAATTTCCAGTAAAAAGGAAACCGAGGCATTGCTGGAAACCTGCCCCGTTAAACCGGGGCGGTTTCCAGGAGTATAATCCCCCAAGTTACTCAATAAAAACCTGCAAGTATTCCTAATCTTTAGATATGCATCCTGTACTTGCTTTAGTATTTTGTCGGATGCGGCCATGTCGTTGCGAAAGTCTGTGGACGCAACCCAGAGGCGCAGAACATCCGCACCATATTTTTTCACTACGCTTTGAGGATCAACCACGTTGCCCAAGGATTTGCTCATCTTCTTACCTTTGTCATCCACAGTAAACCCGTGAGTCAAAATTGCATCGTATGGAGCCCTACCCTTGTAACCAATAGCAGTTAAAAGTGATGATTGAAACCATCCCCTGTGCTGGTCCGAACCTTCCAGATAAAGATCCGCAGGCCAGGATAAAACATCCCGGGTTTCAAGCACTGCTGCGTGGGAAACACCTGATTCGAACCAAACATCCAAAATATCAGTTTCTTTTTTAAATTCTGTGCCACCACATTCACATTTTGTACCCTTTGGTAGAATTTCCGCTGCTTCTTTGGCAAACCAGGCATTGCTCCCTTCCTGTGCAAAAACATCCACTACTGCCTTATTGAAAATGCCAGTGACGTGAACTTTACCGCAAGCCTTGCAGTAAAAAGCAGGGATCGGAACACCCCAGCTTCTTTGGCGGGAAATGCACCAGTCCGGACGAGTCTCAACCATCCCTGTAATCCGGTTTTCTCCCCACGATGGATACCATTTTGTATGTTGTATAGACTTGAGTGCTTCTTGCCGCATATTCTTGTGGTCAACAGCAATAAACCACTGCTCCGTAGCCCTGAAAATCACGGGTTTCTTGCATCTCCAGCAGTGCGGATAAGAATGCTGCATAAATTCCAGTTTAAGCAAGGTTCCATCTGCATGCATCTTTTCTGTAATCACTTTATTGGATTTATCGTAATACATTCCCCGCAGCCAATCCGGCACAGATTGATCAAAATGCCCTTTTGCATCTATGGGCATTACTATGGGGAGTTTATATTTCAATCCAACTTGATAGTCTTCAATTCCGTGGCCAGGGGCAATATGTACGCAGCCTGAACCTTGTTCCAGGGTAACGTACGTATCTAAAACAACCGGCACTTCCCTATCGAGGAAGGGATGCTTACAGATGATACCTTCTAATTCTTTTCCTTTTACTTTCTTTAGGATTTCTACTGAATGCCAGCCAAGCTTTTCTTTAACTGTGGCAAGAAGTCCTTCTGCCAATACAAATACTTCTTCACCAACCTTTGCAAAAACGTAATCATTTTCCGGGTGGATCGCAATGGCTACGTTTGATGGCAATGTCCATGGAGTTGTGGTCCAGATGATAAAATACACCTCACCCCCTTTGTCCCCCTCTCCATCAAAGATGGAGAGGGGGATACCCTGAGCGCAGCGAAGGGAGGGGGTGAGGATTTCGAATTTAACATATATCGACGGCGACTTCTCATCCTCATACTCCAACTCCGCTTCAGCCAGTGCTGTTTCGCAGTGCGGGCACCAGTGGATTGGCTTTAGGCCTCTATAAACGTAACCTTTTTCAGCCAGGTCCCCAAACACTGCTGCGATTTTTGATTCGTAAACAGGATCAAGCGTAAGATACGGCTCATCCCATTCCGCAAAGCATCCCAAGCGAATAAATTCCCTACGGTGGATGTCTACATATTTTAAAGCGTAATCCTTGCAGCGATTGCGAAATTCAACTTTGTTCCCGGGTTCCTTGAATTTATTCCTGTCATCATCCGACAAATTCTTGAGCAGCTGGGTTTCAATTGGAAGACCGTGACAGTCCCAGCCAGGTACAAATGGAGAGTAAAACCCCTGCATTCCCTTATATTTAACTACGATATCCTTGAGGATCTTGTTCAAAGCATGCCCTAAGTGGATGTCCCCGTTCGGATAAGGAGGCCCATCGTGAAGAATATAACGAGGGTTCTTGATGTTTGCTTCCAAGATTTGGTCATAGAGATCTTCGGCTTTCCAAAAACCGAGCATTTTTTCTTCTACAGCAGCCAAATTTGCACGGATTGGAAATTCTGTTTGCGGCAAATTAAGGGTATTTTTGTATTCCATAAGAGAGGATTTTACATTAACTAGAGGGCCTTTGCAAGGTAACGAGCAGTATATGACCCTTTCACCTTAGCCACTTCCTCCGGAGTCCCTTCTGCAACTATGTAGCCCCCCTCATCCCCACCCCCTGGCCCCAAATCAATTAAATGATCCGCGGTTTTTATGACATCAAGGTTATGTTCAATAACAATAAGAGTATTCCCTGCATCTGTTAAGCGGTTTAAAACAGAAAGAAGCTTATTTATATCATCAAAATGAAGACCAGTAGTAGGCTCATCTAAAAGATATAAGGTCTTGCCTGTGGAACGAAGTGCTAACTCTGTTGCAAGCTTCACTCTCTGCGCTTCTCCGCCAGAGAGAGTGGTAGCCGGCTGGCCGAGTTTGATGTAACCCAGACCAACGTCATTGATAGTTTCAAGTTTGCGTTTAATCTGAGGAATATTTTCAAAAAGCCCCAGAGCCTCCTCAACCGTCATATCTAACACTTCAAATATATTCTTTCCCTTGTAATGTACTTCTAATGTCTCCCGGTTGTATCTTTTTCCCTTACACACATCGCAAGGGACATAAACATCAGGGAGAAAATGCATTTCAATCTTTACGTAACCCTCACCACCGCAAGCTTCGCATCTACCACCCTTTACGTTAAAAGAGAAGCGTCCTGGCAGGTATCCGCGGACTTGTGCTTCTTGGGTTTGGCTAAAGAGTTCTCGAATGTGGTCAAATACTCCGGTATAAGTTGCTGGATTTGACCTTGGAGTTCTGCCAATCGGAGATTGGTCAATGATAATAACTTTATCAATATGTTCCAGTCCGGTTATCTCCTTAAAACTCCCGGCTTTTTCAATGCTGCGGTAAAAATGTTTTGCCAAAGCACGGTATAAAATATCGTTTACCAGAGTGCTTTTACCAGAACCGGAAACGCCGGTTACACAAACCAATTGCCCCAGAGGAAACTTAACATCAATATCTTTTAAATTGTTCTGTTTTGCACCCTTAACAGTCAAAAACTTTCCGGTAGACGGCCTTCTCTTCTTTGGCACATCAATCTTCAGTGCCCCTGAAAGATATTTGCCTGTAATCGATTCTTTAGATTTGATAATGTCTTCCGCTGTTCCAGTTGCAATAATTTTTCCCCCATGCACCCCTGCCCTAGGACCAATATCTACCAAGAAATCCGCTTCTCGCATGGTCTCTTCATCATGCTCTACTACAATAATAGTATTACCAAGATCGCGAAGCCGCATTAGAGTATCGATCAGTTTGCGGTTATCACGCTGATGCAGCCCGATTGATGGTTCATCCAAGATATAAAGAACTCCAACAAGGCCTGATCCAACTTGCGTAGCTAAACGCGTACGCTGCGCTTCTCCACCTGACAAAGTTGACGATTGGCGATCCAGTGTCACATAATCCAATCCTACGTTAATCAAAAAGTTGAGCCTGGATTTAATCTCTTTAACTACTCCTTTGGCAATTAAAAGCTCTCTTTCAGTAAGCTTCACTTTATCCATCCATTCATAAATACCTTTTACAGAAAGAGCTGAAATATCAGCAATTGATTTACCAGCAATAGTAACTGCTAAACTTTCAGCACGCAGCCTTTTTCCTTTGCATTTTGGGCAAGGGAATGAGCTCATGTAACGGTATAAAGCAAAGCGAACGTGTTCGGACTTGGTTTCAAAATATCTCCTGCGCAAGTTAGTAATAACACCTTCAAATGTACCTTCATGCTCCCAATAACCAGATTGCATTACATATTTATAGCTGACTTTCTGGTCCCCTGTACCGTAAAGAATCGCATCCAATTGCTTACGGCTCATTTTTTTAATCGGCTCATCCACGGAAAACCCAAACGCAGTCCCCACTGCTTCCAGTTTTTGCATATAATAAGTAGCAGCACTGTTCCAAGGAGCAATTGCTCCTTCGCGGATAGAGAGGCTTTTATCTGGAATTACGAGGTCCTCATCAAATTCCAATTTATCACCCAAACCATCACATTCAGGGCACGCTCCGTAGGGGGAATTAAAGGAAAAGATGCGCGGCGTTATTTCATCAAGGCTTATGCCGCACTCTGGGCAAGCAAATTTCTCACTAAAAACTATTGGCTTCTTTTCTGGACCCTGAACCCTGGACCCTGAACCCTCTTTTAGCTCTGTAATAGCTACTATTCCATTC
>JAPLLA010000054.1:16299-46658 GCA_026387795.1 Candidatus Saganbacteria bacterium
TTCTGTGAGACGTTTTCTGGCGTCAACTTTGGCGATCAAACGATCTACCACTATCTCAATATCATGCTTAAGCTTTTTATCTAAAGAGACTTCCTCTCCAATCTCATAAATCTTTCCATCAATCCTAACCCGAATAAAACCATCTTTTTGGATGCCAGCTAAAAGGTCTTTATATTCACCTTTGCGGCCGCGGACCACGGGAGCTAAAATCTGGATCTTTTTATTTTTGAATTGCTCTACAACTTGATCTGTTACCTGGTCTGGAGTCTGCTTTTCGATCTTCCTGCCGCACTGCGGACAGTGCGGGACTCCGATATTTGCAAAGAGGAGCCGCATGTAATCGTATATTTCTGTAACTGTACCAACAGTAGAACGAGGGTTTTTTGACGGTGCTTTCTGGTCAATCGAGATCGCAGGAGAAAGTCCTTCAATAGAATCCACATCCGGCTTTTGCATTTGCTCCAAGAACTGGCGGGCGTAGGCAGAAAGGGATTCCACGTAGCGCCTCTGGCCTTCCGCATAGATAGTGTCAAACGCAAGTGATGATTTGCCGGAACCGGAAAGCCCGGTAAAAACAATAAACTTATCGCGCGGAAGCTCTAAATCTATATTTTTTAGATTATGCTCGCGTGCACCTTTGATAATAATTTTGCCTGAAGACATAGTTTATAATGCTAACACAAAGGAGAAAAAATGAAAAGAACCTGACTTAACCCTATTTCTCAAAAATAGCTGTTAAATGCTCTCTCAAAGAAGAATATACGGAATTGCGTTTTAACCCTTGACTCCTCCCCTCTAAAACCTTTAACTGCTCATAATACTCTCTAGCCCAAACAGGATCCTCTCCGATCCTTCCTCTTAACACAGCAAATACAGCATAGTTACACCCTCTTTTAGCATAAATTGCCTGTTCTTTAGGTGTAAAATATGGGCTGTCAGAAGCCCAGAGGTGAAAACCGACCAACTCTGACCAAGCAGCATCCGCATTTTCCTTTTTCCCTAAAACAGTATAGAGCTTAATTAATTCATCATATGTAGCAAGCAGGTTTTCAAATATCTCGGTCCTGGATTCTTTAGCCAATTCCTCTTTTGCATATTCAAGCCCAAACACACGAGCATCTTCTAATTCATTATCTAAAGCAGTACGAACTCCCCTCTCATCCCCACTTAGTCGCATTAAAGTATAGCTGTCAAAATATTTTAAAAAAGAAGGATAATCAGCAAGCGCATAGCGTAAAGCCACGAAAGGAACGACAGGGAAATGCATTGCAGACTGCAGTCCCGCCCAAATAAACGAGCCAACACCCCCTTCTCCGGAAAAAAACCGCTTAAGATCTAAAGCATTTTGCAAGCTATAAGCTTCCAACTCCGAAGCTCCCAATAAATGAGCTTTTTCATGGTTAACCATGGACTCATAATCGTAACTAACCAGGCGATACATTTTTCCTTTCTGCTGAAACAATATTACTGCCTGTAAATCAATAGCAGCAAAACCTAATTTCATGCTAGGGGCAGACGGGATCATATAAGTTGGGCAATGAAATCTTTCTATATCAATCAAACCAGGACGCGGAGCATCTTTCATATCGCGGTTTTTAACCCTCTCGGCAATCTTACAACCAAAAAAACCTACCAAACTTAAACCCGCTATAACCGGATGTCCAAAATATAACCAAATTAAAGGAAAAGAAAAGTTTAATGCCTTATTCATAGCCGCAAAAGTTAATTCCCTGGGCATATTTGCCAGTTTTTCAGGAGAAGTTATTTCGGCAATATTGATTTGATCGATCCTTTTAGACAAAAAAGCAGCGGAAACATTTTCATCTCCTGCCAACTTCTCCCCTTCCACGTAAAAACCATCCTTAGCAACTTTAACTGTACCTCCTTTTATCCCCCGCTCCTGCAATACTTTCCATAGCCCGTAGGTTTCAATAGATAAACCAACTGTATAATGGCCGGAAATACCATGCAAAGCCCTGCCCGCTGCTTTAGACAAGCGAACCAAAGCAGCATTCGGTTTCGCAGCAGCATAATCTAATATTTTTCTACCCAAAGGTCCCAAAAGTAAAGACATAACAAAACAAGCTCCTTATTTATTTATCAGCATTTATGGACAAAAATTGCACTTTTATTGGCATAAAAAAATACAAAAAAAATGGGAATTTAGTTCTGTTTTACCGATATTAATTCATGAGACCTCCGAATAATTCAATTTTGGAAACCTGAGACTGAATGTCTCGGTTTCCAAAATGAGTAGTTTTAGAGTGGGAATTGGAAACCGCGGCATTTAGCCGCAGGTTTCCAACTCTTGGAAAGCTAATTTTTCGGAGATCTCTTCATATGAAAGTAATGCCAAAACCAATCAGAAGAGTGCTTTTGGTCAGCACCAATATGACCAGTCAAAACGACTATGAGCACAGGATCATGCCTACACAGCTTGATTATCTTGCTTCTGAATTAAAGAAAAAAGGGATAGAAGTAAAGTGCTTGGACCTGGCGTTACATGGAGCTCCTTTTGTTGTCCCTCCCGGCGGCACAGAAGAAAGGTTTCATCGGGATTTATCCGAACAACGAAAGGCTTTATTGGTAAGAGAAGTAGAAGAAGGGGGTTACGATTTAGTTGGACTCTCTTTTAGAAACCTGGATTTAAGCCTGGTCCCTCCGCAAGAACTCGTTCTTCCGCAAGTACATTTTCTAGAACAAGTAGAAAGTTTAGTAAATGCTGTATCCCAATTGCCCAAAAAACCTACTTTGGTAATGGGAGGAGCAGCATTTTCCCTCTTTCCCAAAGCATTACTGCAAAGATGGCAAGGAATTGATTTTGGGGTAGTTGGTGCAGGAGAAGCTGCGTTGCCCTGGTTAATAGATCAAATTAATGCGGGAACAAGTCCTAAAAGAGGTGCAATCCACCAACCCTTTAATTTTTCCGAAGCAAGTTTTACCAGAGGTCACATTGAGCTCGCACGTTATTTTGAAATGGCATTAGCTGCATCGGTCCAAACCAAGCGCGGTTGCGATGCGCTTTGCACTTACTGTAATTATCCTGCCATCGAAGGGACCCGTTACCAGCTAAGGTCCCCCTATGTAGTAGTGGATGAAATACAAGCGCTAAACCAAGAACATCATTTTCAAGCTTTTTACTTTTTAGATAGCGTATTCAACTGGCCAGCTCCACATGCAAAAAGAATCATGCAGGAAATCATAAGGCGAGGATTGGATATCAGGTACGATGCAATGATTAATCCTCGCGGCATAGATGAGGAGTTTGTGGACCTGGCAGAAGCCAGCGGACTATTTAAAACCTCAACTTTACTTGAAAAAGCCTTGGTCTACGACCAAAGAATCCGTCAAATTCTTATGTCATTTGAAGAAGCTAGGGAGGAAGGAGACGATATCCAAATTAGCGACGGGGGTGTCGAATTTTATGGATATAAGATCCCAGCTTTAATGATGAAGGCCCTTAGAAATATGGGGAGACAAAAACAAACCGTTGTCCTTGGGATCGATTCCGGCGACGATGCGGAACTTGCCCAAACCAGAAAAAGGTTTACCACTGCTGATATAAGAAGAGTTACTGGGATGTTAAGCAAACGCAGTGTCCCCTTTTCTTTTGATCTCTTATTTGGAGGGCCGGCTACCACAGAACAAAGCATCCGCAATACCATGCAGCTTGCAATTGAAACCGGAGCTCGGTCAGTACTAGTGCAATTGGGAGTGAGGGTCTACCCAAAAACAAGATTAGCAGCTGCTACTCACGGAACACTCTGGCAAACCCCTGCTGACTTACTCCCTCTCACCCCTTTTCCCTGCGGTTTAGAAGAAAACCGCATGAGGGATGTCATAGAAGAATACGGCGGAAAGATAAAACTCCTTTTTCATTTTGACCGCAGGTTAACCCTATTCTAAAATCCCCAAAAAAAATCCCCAAAAAGTGAAATCTATAATAATGTATACCGATAGTAAAGAGAGAAACAGGAGCATATTAAATGAAACCTTTTTTCCCAGGAGGACGTCAAGGTACCGGAACACATGGTGGGCCGCAGTATGGAAAACACTATCCACACCATAGCACACCAACTCCTGCACCCTCTCCCTCTAACCCAAACACTCCTTTATCAAAAATCGGGGCAGCTAATGCTGAAATTACCAGAGGAAACATTAAAGCAGGCGTTGCTATATTGGAAGAAGCTGCATTTGAGGGTGCTCAAGCAGGCAGCCAAGACATTGGAGCCCAGGTACTCACTACGCGCCTAATCATGGCTTATGAAGAACACGGAGTTATAGAACAAGACGGCAAAACTGGCGGCATTACAGTTTCAAGACAAGAAAGAGCCTTTACTATTGCCACTCATGCAAAAGCAGTTGCAGAAGCACTTGCCGCAAAAGAAAAAAAAACTGGCAGCCTTCCAGTAATTCTTACTGCTGCACTTAGAGGTAAAACCACCAAAGACTTTGCAGCCATTGCAGTAAAACAAGAAAACGCAATCTTGGCAGTTACTACAGTACCTGATCCAATCCCTGCTCCAGCAACAACCACTACACCAAAACCCGTTGAACCTGTTAGAACTGCTTCCACACCAGCCCCTACACCAACGCCTTCTCCTGTTCCACAACCTATAAGAGTTACAGAAGCAGGCGTTGCACCAACACAGGATGATACAAATTCTCGTGCCGCAGCCCTATTGGAACAAGCAGAAACAGCTGACAGGGAGGGTCAGGAAGCTAGAAGAAGCGACATTTTAAGAACCAGATTTGCACCACTTGTTGCAAGTGTAACTGATCAAGAACTTTTAACCAGAGCCAGGAGATTGATAAGAAGAACGGGAGACGTTATTCCCGAGTTAGCACCTCCTGCAGCACAACCAATCACAGTAACAGTAGCAGGGGTTGGCACTCCAATCCCTGTACCACCACCTCCTCCTCCTGTACCAGAACCACCCAAAGCACCAGCAATAGACCCAGCTTTACAAGCAAGAATAGATCCGTTTTTAAGAAGCGGTAAAGGACGACTGGCAAGTAAAGATTATTTAGGAGCAATTATAGCATTTAAACAAATTTTAGCCGTTGTACCGGATCATCTAGAAGCAAGGGCAGGATTAAACGCCTGTGCAGCAGGAATTTTAGTAAATGCGGAAAGAGCATATAGCAGTGGCCAAGAAAAAGGTGCAATAACCATATTAAGAAAACAATTCATGAGCGCAGAACCAACTGATCCAGAAATTTTATTAAGGGCACGTGCTCTAGCAGAAAGATTAGGAGAAACCATTCCAGGATTAACACTTGAAAAGCCTATCAAACCAAGCGATCCGGAACCAGCAAAACCCGCAGCTCCAGCTGGTCCTGTAATTGACAGGGAACTAGATCTTTTAAGAGCAGCAGTTACTGCAAATCAACAAGATTTAATGGCTCTCAATAACCTTGCCAGGGCTCTAACAGAAAGAAAAGCGTTTGATGAAGCAAAAGCAGTACTTGCCCGCGCACAAGCCATAAGTTTAGACAGCAAAGAAACGCTACTAACTGCCATAATATTATACGGGAAAGCCGGGATGGCAAGAGAAAGGCTTTATGCCATTGTTTTATTTCTAAACCAAGAGCAAGGCAATCTATATGTTTTAACCCAGCTCGGATTTTACTTTCTGCAAACCGGAGACAACTTACATGCCCGTGGAGCATTTGAACATGTATTGGACTGTAAACCCGACCATGAATCCGCAAGAATCGGCCTAGCACAATTACGCGGACCAAGACCAAGTAATTGCAAGGGCCCGGCACATTGTGCAAACCTGGGAAGCGGAAGGAAAAGGAGCAAAAGTACAACTATTATTACGTGCTGCCAGAGAAGCTTTGGGACAAGGAAGAGAAGAAGAGTCAATGGTAAAATTTCTGGAAGCAAGAGAGCTTGATCCTAAAAATGCCGCCATAACAAAAGAACTCGGGATACTTTTCAGTAAATTCCGCAGCAGAGCGCTTGCAGCAAAAGAAGAAGGAAAATTACCAGAAGCAAAAACAGCTTGTGAACTTGCAAGGCGCATCCGTCCGGAAGACGATCAAATACTCATATTACAAAGAGATATAGAACGGTTATTAACACTTGCGGAAAAGAGAGCTGCTCAAGAAGCTGCAGCTGCTTCGGCTCCTGCCCCTGCTTCACAACCAAAGCTGCAAAACGCTGCAGCAAAAAGAGCAGCTGCTGCAGCACAAAAAGACCTTGAAAGAAGAAAAGAAGTCTTGGCTAGGATGGCCAGAGAAGCTGAAGCCCAAGGGAAAATCGCAGATGCAGCAGCAGCACTCCGCGGACTTTTAAAAATCGATCCGGACAATACTGTTGCAAAACAAAAATTAGCAGAACTATCAGCCAGATTGGCAGCACCAGCACCAACCCCAGCACCCACACCAACTCCTATTCCAGAACCCGCTCCAGCGCCAAAAACAGCAGCAAACACAGAAGTTCATAGAACCCGCGATCCTTCAAACCGCAAACCAGAAAAACCACCTTTACCTGCAGCCCAAGTTGCAGCAGGCAGAGCAGCTGCTATTGCATATCTTCGTACCGGAGATCACCTTGAACTTTCCGCAACTATGGTCTTAGCAGATGATTCAAAGGCTTACTGGAGAATATATAATAAAAGATTATTCCAAGGCGGCATAAAAGAAGCACGCGAAGCTGCAAGAAAACCGTAAAAGGCGAAGATATGCATCTTCGCTTTTAGATCACCTTATTGAAAAAGCAGCTTGGGTTTCCGGTGTGGCATGCAATTCCGCCGATTTGTTCAATCTTAGCTAAGATCGCATCCGCATCGCAGTCGTAATACATCTCTTTTACTTTTTGAATGTGGCCAGAAGTATCTCCTTTGTGCCAAAGCACTTTTCTGGAACGTGACCAGTAAACCATTTCCTTACTCTCTAAAGTTTTTTGGAGCGATTCCTTGTTCATATATGCAAGCATCAAAACCTCTCCACTGGTAGCATCCTGCGCGATCACAGGCACCAAGCCCTTGTCATCAAACTTAATTTTGCTAATGTCCATTGTTACTCCTCCTTTTCAATTGCAACAAACTCAACCTTCACATTTTCCTTCCCCACCACCACCTCCAGCTGTTCTATAAGCCCCGGATTAATGTTCACTTTAAAGTCATCCGAAGGCTGGATCACCTTGCCGTCTATATGCAAAAAGAGATCGTCGCTCCCACGATGAAAAATAAGGATATCTTTTATCTCTTTTAAAATCAAGGGGTCTTTGAAATGCCCCAAATAAAGATGCATTTTGCGTTCGCGCTCCACCTCTTCTTCCAGCTCCTCCACGCTATCTACCGCAATATTATAGTTATCTGTGCGCATATCCCGGTTGATCTTTCCTTTTATGATCACAATCGCATCATTTTTAAGCAGTCCGGAAAAAGTCTCATAGGTGCGCGGAAAAATTACCAGGCCGATCCCGGAAGAGAGGTCTTCTAGGCTAGCAATCATCATTTGCTGCTTCTTTTTGGTAAGGATCTTCTTGCATGATGTAAGCAGTCCTCCAACCACCACTGCTTCCCCTTCCTTGCGGCCGGATAAATCTGCAATCTTGGTTTTTACCTGATTAGCCAAAACCTCTGCAACATGCGTTAAAGGATGGTCCGAGATATAAAGGCCAAGCATATCTTTTTCCATACGTAGCAGTTCCTCTGGAGTCAGGTCTAAAACTTCAATCCCCATAATGTCATCTTTTAGGCTCATTGTGGATTTTTCGGTATCCAAATCAAACAACGCTACTTGCGGAGAAAATTTTTCTTTTTGGATCGCATTTGCCTTATCCAAGGTTTTCTCCATAATTGCCAGGTAATATGCGCGGCTCTGCCCCAAAGAATCAAACGCCCCGCTCTTAATTAAACTCTCCATCACTTTTTTATTTACTGCCCTAAGATCCATGCGAGAACAAAACTCAAGAAGCGAAGTACACTTTCCTCCTTCTTCCCTTGCCTTCAATATGGAATCAATCGCTCCTTCACCTACATTCTTAATACCGCTCAGTCCAAAACGAATCCCCTCGGATGTAACAGTAAAAACACGTTCGCTTTCGTTAACATCCGGCAACAATACCTTGATCCCCATCTTTTGCGCTTCGTTAATGTAAAGTGAAACCTTGTCCGTATTTCCCATAACAGAAGTAAGCAGTGCTGCCATAAAATCAACCGGATGGTTGGCTTTTAAATATGCGGTTTGGTAAGAGATCACGGCATAACACGTGGAATGGCTTTTGTTAAAGCCATAGCCTGCAAATTTTGCGCATAAATTAAACATCACCGCAGCCTGGTGTTTGGAAACCCCGCGCGCTACCGCCCCATCAACAAACTTTTCCTTATGCTTCTCCATATCCTTGTGTTTTTTCTTACCCATGGCTCGGCGCAGCTCGTCTGCTTCTCCCATGGTATACCCGGCCAAAGAGCTTGCAATCTGCATAACCTGTTCCTGGTACAGGATAACCCCGTAAGTTTCGCGCAGGATCGGTTCCAATTGCGGCAACTCGTAGTGCACCTCGATCTGCTTGTGTTTTCGTTTAATAAAATCGTCCACCATCCCGCTTTCAAGCGGTCCCGGGCGATAGAGCGCAAGGAGTGCAATGATTTCTTCAAAACAGCTTGGACGCAAGTCTTTGATTAGTCCCCGCA
Source organism: Candidatus Saganbacteria bacterium (assembly GCA_026387795.1). Classification (GTDB taxonomy): domain Bacteria; phylum Margulisbacteria; class WOR-1; order JAPLLA01; family JAPLLA01; genus JAPLLA01. Next base: position 24,951 of record JAPLLA010000054.1, read on the forward strand.
TCCCTGAACTTTCCAGCTGAAACACCCCAATTGCATCACCCCTGGAAAGCAAACTGTAGGTCTTGTGGTCATCCAAGGGAATCTTGTCAATATCGATATCAATACCGCTACGTTTTTTGATGATCTCTATAGCATACGCAATCATGGTTAGGTTTCTAAGACCTAGAAAGTCCATCTTGAGAAGCCCGATCTTCTCCAGGTCTCCCATGGGAAACTGCGTAACAATCTGGCCGTCGGAAAGTTTTTGGAGAGGTACGTATTCAGTCAAAGGATTTTTTGAAATAACTACTCCAGCAGCGTGTACCGAAGCGTGACGGGAAAAACCTTCGAGCTTCTTGGCATTATCAAGCAAATTTTGGATCACAGGATTGTTTTCATAAAGGTCCCGCAGCTCTTTTTGGGTCTGGATAGCACTTGCAAGATCAACATCCGGACCGATTGGGATCATTTTTGCCACACGGTCAACTTCCGGCAGCGGCACATTCATTACACGGCCCACATCGCGGATTGCAGCCCTGGCTGCCATGGTCCCAAATGTAATGATCTGTGCAACATGGTCTTGCCCGTATTTTTGGGAAACGTATTTTATAACCTCTTCTCTTCTTTCAAAGCAAAAATCAATGTCTATATCAGGCATGGAAATACGTTCCGGGTTCAAAAATCTTTCAAAAATCAAACCGTATTTCAGAGGGTCAACAGAGGTAATTCCTGTAGCATAAGCAACAATGCTCCCTCCCGCAGAACCACGGCCAGGTCCCACTTGAATCCCCTGGCTGCGTGAATAATTAATAAAATCCTGCACGATTAAAAAGTAGGCGGCATAACCCATTTTGCCAATCACGCGTAACTCATGCTCTACCCTTTTTTTTACTTCCGGAGGTATAAAATATTTATCGTTTCCTTCCTTAAGCACTCCATAACGCTTCTTGATCCCTTCCCATACCAGTTTTTCCAGATAGGTGTCCGTGGTTTCTGGCTGAGGCACTTCAAAATTTGGCAACAACATCCTGCCCAGCTCTAATTTAAAATTGCATTTTTCCGCGATTTCCACTGTACTCTTCAAAGCTCCCGGAAAATCGGAAAAAAGCGCTTCCATTTCTTCTATTGATTTAACATAAAACTCTTCGCTGCAAAGCTTCATCCTTTTGGTCTGCTCCAGTAAGCTTCCGGTCTGGATACAAAGCAAAACGTCCTGGGAATAGGCATCTTCTTTTTTCACATAATGCACATCATTGGTTGCAACCAGCGGGATATTTAAGCTTTTAGCAATATTATTTAAGCCTTCCAATAATTGCGGAGTTTCCGGAATACCAATCTGCTGCAGCTCAATATAATAATCGCTGCCATAGCGCTCCTTAAACCAAGCTGCTACTTCTTTTGCCTCTTCAAGCTTTCCTTCCAAAATCAGGCTAGGGATTTCTCCTTTTGGGCAGCCGGATAAAACAACCAAACCTTCACGGTATTTTTCCAAAAGTTCTTTATCTACCCGCGGTTTGGCATAAAAGCCTTCCAAAGAAGCCAAAGAAACCAATTGGATTAAATTTAGGTAACCTTGCTGGTCCTTAGCCAAAACCGTAAGGTGGCAGGGAGAACGGTCTTCCGGGGTCTCTTTAAGTTGTCTGGTACGCGGAGCCACATACAATTCGCATCCAATAATCGGTTTTACCCCCACTTCCTGCGCAGCGGAATAAAACTGGACGATGCCATACATGTTCCCATGGTCAGTGAGCGCCAAAGAAGACATGCCCAAACTTTTGCTATATTCCAAAAGATCACGGATACGCGCTGCCCCATCTAGAAGGCTGAATTCGGAATGGACATGTAAATGAACAAAATCATTTTTCTGAGGCATGGGAAAAAGAATATCACAAAAAAAAGCCACAAGCAACGAACCCTTGTCCTCTGCTTATGGCTTTTTTACGATATAAAAAAACTAACGGCGTATTATCCGCCGATTTTAAACATCTTGGTCCCGCAAGTTTCACAGGTCCCGGTTTTAGCCTTCTTCCCATTCTTCATGGTTACTTCTTTGGCTTCTAACATTTTACTTTTCTTCTTGCATTTTACGCAATACCCTTCTACATCTGCCATTACACACCTCCTTGATTCCATAAGCTTAATGGTATATGCTTTTATTGTCAAGAGGAACTAAATTGGTAGATCCGATTTTAAACCAACAAATCCAGAATCCCGGCGGTCAGGAACAAAGTTTTGCCGCCTCTGCTTCCATGATCATTACCGGTTTAGAAAAAGAACTAAACCAAAAGATCAACACCATTAAAACCGCATCCGTTGACCCCAAAATACAGCTCAAAGCACTGGAAACCTATATTGAAAACTTAAGCGCTCCCATTAGCGTGGAAGAAGTGCAAAAAAGGAAAGAAAGAGAAGAAGAAGAGGAACAAGGACAAAACCCCTTTTCAAAGAAAAAAAAAGAAGCAAAAGGAACAAAAACAAAAAGCCCACGGGCTAATCCCAACACAGTGGAACTAAAAGGCCGCTCTTCTTCACAGGATTTAGGGCTCGACCCTAAATTAATTAGAGAATATGTTATCCTTCAAGCAAAAAAAACGACCGGTATTCCAGCAGAAGAACAAGAAGGAATAGCACAACGTATTAAAGAAATAGAAGAAGGGCTAAAACACGACCCTGCGGCATTCAAAGTCCTAATGAACCACCAAGCAGATATCGAGTCCGCAGTCAAAAAAGAATTGGTTTCATTAATTAAAGACTTACTGATAAAAGACCTGGAAGACCCTGCGGTGATTTTTGAAAAAATACTGACCACGGAAAATATAACCTATTTACTCAAAATGATTTCTGAAGAAGGGGAAATTTCGCCTCTTAGCATAGGGGAATTGGTAAAAATCGCCAAAAATGTTGGGGTAAACCTGGATAAATGGATTGCTTATTGGAATTTTGAAAAAATAAAAATTACTCCTTCCGGCAATGTCACCATTGCCTTAAAACTTGCAGAGCAAAACCGGCTTTCTGACCACCTGCGTTCTGTGTATACACAAGTTCTTCTCTGCTCAAAATGGCTAGACAAGATTAAACTGCTCTGGGAAAGCTTTAAAACTGAGCAAGCATTAAAGAAAACCGGCTTAAAAGCGGAAGAATTAGCAAGAATAATTTTACAAGCAAAACACCTGGCCTGGATAAAAATCATCAACACACTTAAAGACCTACACTTAAAACGGGTATTAAGCGGCTCTGAAGAGTCTTTTTTTTCTTACAGCCAACAGATTTCTTCTCTTACCATTAAAGCCCGTAGGCTGGCTACCGATATAACCGAAAAAAGCTACTCTTTAGTAGAAAATAAGTTGGAAAGTCTGGCTTTAGAAGCTGCGCGTTACAAACTGCAATTTTTAAAATCCATGCAAAACCTAGAGTATCAAAAGGACAGGGACAAAGAGATTAAATGGATCGAGAACTTGATTGCCAGGCTGCCTAAAAGACAATAAGCCCCTCCCTCACGACCCACCTCACCCACTGATAGATAATTGTTTCGTAATTACTAGTTTGCCCTCTCCATTCCCATTAATAATGGAGAGGGATAGCTTAAGTTTTTTTGATACCCATCCAACAAAACTCTAAAAGCTTACCCTCTCTATCTGGCTGGGGATGGAGAGGGTCAAAAATCTAACTACGAAGCAAATAGCTGTTTGTGGGTGAGGCTGGTGAGGTGGAGGGGTAAACTACAGTTGCCCCATCAATTTATGCATCTGTGGAATGATCCGTACATTCTTCAGCTTGCGGATAGCAAAATTATAAAAAGTGAATAACGATTCCGGCAACGGCCTGTGCTTAATTGAGCCATATGGAGTAACCGGCTGGATTACCAGCGGTATATCAGGAGAGATCTGCGCAATTACATCTACCGCATCATCGATCTCTTTTGGCTTGGTGTCCCTGGTAACCACAATTTTCACAAAAACCTCTTTCAAAGAAGCAACTTCCAATGCTTTCTTATGCTCCTCCAAATAGCTGGAAAGACCGGTTGCGCTCGGAAGCTTAATATCAAAAGCAATAATATCTACCAGGTCGATAATTTCTTCCAAATGCTTTGGCAATACCCCGTTCGTCTCAAGATAAATTTTGTGCCCCTGTCTTCCTTGTTCAGGCAAAAAATGTTTAAGAAAATCAACTTGGAGCAGGGGTTCCCCACCGGTCAAACAAATAGAATGATGGGTGTTTTTATTTTTAGTGAACCTCTCAACAATTTCAAACAGTTCCCTGGTGGGTACTGGGTTAAGTTTCTCCTCAAAATCACGCTTCCCGGGAGTAGCTTCTATTTTAAAGCTTTTGGGCAGGACCAATGCCTCAGGGGTATCGCAATACTGGCAAGTCATATTGCAACCTGCAAAGCGGATGAAAAGCTGCCTCGCGCCCACATAAAGGCCTTCACCCTGGAAAGAGCTAAAGACCTGGACTAGTTGTGCTTCTGTTGTACTCATTTTGCATCTCTATCTGCTCCGGAGGAAAATTAGCAATTGTCCCAGGGAGCTCTTCCTTTTTCTCAAAAGAAAGCTGGGGCAAATCATAAATAGAACTAAGGCCAAAATGTTTTAAAAATTCTTCCGTAGTGCGATACAACATCGGGTGCCCAAGTGCATGGGATCTCCCCGCTTCCTCGATAAAACCCCTTTTGGTTAAAGTATCAAAAGCAGAATCGGAATTCACCCCGCGGATATTTTCTACTTGGGCGTGCGTACAAGGCTGTTTATAGGCAATAATCGACAGGGTTTCCAGCGAAGCAGGGAAAAGCCTCACTTCTTCCGGCCCCTCTAAAAAACGGGTTACATACTCCACTTTTTCAGGATTGGTACGAAACTGAAATCCCCCAGCCACATGGCAAAGATTGATACCGCGATCTTTATATTCATCCTGGAGTTCTTTTACAATTTTTTCTACCAGTGGCTCCTCAATACCGACCAAATTACTTAAATCTTCCAAAGGCATAATTTCAGCGGAAACAAAGAGCAGGGATTCAATCGCTTTTTTATATTTAGTCAGGTCAAACCCCAAAACATCCTGTAACATTAATTAACCACCCCCATAATTTTTATTGGTCCAAAACAATTCTCCTGTGCAATGCGGATAAGATTGCGTTTGGCCAGCTCCAACATGGCTAAAAAAGTAATCACAACTTCCAGATAGCTAAAACTACGCTTAACCGTTAAACCATCGTCTTCTGTATTCAAGTCAAAAAGAGAATAGAAATCTAACCCTTCATGCGAAATCGAAATCAGTTGCTGTATCTCTTTCATCTTGTCTTCTACTGTAATCGTTTCTACCGCAATCTCTCTGACCCTACCCCTTTTTTGAAGTTCTTGCCAAACCTTGGAAAAAGCCCCCACCAAATCCCCCAATTCCACATCGATAAGCTTAACCGGACGCTTAACATCGTTAAAAACTTTTTCTCTGGCATGAAACCCCATAAAATAAGCCCTTTTTTGTTTTAACCCCTCTGCAATCTCTTTAAAAACACGGTATTGCTCCAAGCGATTAACCAGGTCTTCTTCCACTTCTTCTATTGTTTCTGATTCTTCTTTTGGTGCAGGAAGCAGCCCCCTGGCCTTGAGCTCCAAGAGATATGCAATAATAAACAAAAATTCAGCTGCAGCATTAATACTTAAAGCATCATTAGCTGTAAAAAAAACTAGGAAAGCAGAAGTAATATCGGTCAAAGACAAATCTAACAGAGTAATTTGGCCTTCATCGATCTTGGCAAGCAAAGCATCAAAAGGGCCCATATAGGTAGGCCCCAAATCCAAGTGAAACCTGGAAAAGAGCGTCCCTTCTTCGCTATCAGAAATTTCCGCCCCTAATAATGGCAACAAATGGCTTAAACCCACAAAAACCCCATTGCCTCCTTTACCTCTTTTAGCGTAACAGAAGCCACTGCCCTGGCACGCTCGGCCCCGTCTATTAAGATTTTCTCTACCTGATGAATGTCTTTTTCAAAAACACTCCTGCGTTCGTGAATGGGAGCCAACGCTGCGATTAAAATTTCTGCCAGTTGTTTTTTACACGCAACACATCCGATCCCCCCTGCTTTGCACTGTTCTTTAATGTTTTTCACTTCTGCTTTATTAAAAACTTCGTGATACGCAAAAACTGCGCAACCGTCCGGATGACCGGGATCATCTTTTTTTACCTTTTTAGGGTCAGTAAACATGGTTTGGATCTTTTTCGCCAGTGCATCCGGGGAATCGGAGATAGGAATGGTATTCCCGTAACTTTTGCTCATTTTTCGCCCATCCAACCCTACCATCACCGGTACTTGGGTTAACAATGCATTGGGCTCCGGAAAAATCGGCTTGTACAAATTATTAAAACGCCTGCAGATCTCTCGAGTCAGCTCCAAGTGTGGAAGCTGGTCCTGTCCTACTGGAACACATTCTGCCTTATAAATTAAAATGTCTGCAGCTTGGAGCACCGGATATCCTAAAAACCCGTAAGTACCCAAATCTTTACCCTTAATCTCCTCGATTTTGCTCTTATAGGTTGGAACCCGCTCCAGCCAAGGAAGCGGAGTGATCATCGAAAAAATTAAGTGGAGTTCCGAATGCTCCGGCAAGTCCGATTGGATAAAAAGAGTCGATCGTTTAGGGTCGATCCCAACGCTCAAAAGATCAATTGCCACGTCCCGAATATCTTTTTTAAGGTTTGAGGTGTCTTCGTAGGTGGTAGTTAAGGCATGCAGATCTGCAATAAAGAAAAAACAGTCGTAATCGTCTTGAAGCTTTACCCAATTCTGCAAAGCCCCTACCCAATTGCCCAAATGGAGCTTGCCACTAGGCTGAATTCCAGATAAAATTCTTTTCTTTTTCACCTTTTCTCCCTAGAAAGACTAACGCTTACTGGCAGATGTACTTATTATAGCACAAGCTTCGCCAGTGTCAGGCGCAACATTTAAATATCTCAGCGAATTTTCTGCAATCATGTGAAAACCGGGTGCTGCTACACGTTCCCCCCAAATGCACCCTTTTGGATCGTCTACAATTAACAAAATCGCTAACCTCGGTTTTTCCATGGGTACAAAACCGATAAAAGAAGCAATGTAGTGGCCTTTTAAATATCCCCTGGAACCTTCACCCACTTTTTGAGCAGTACCGGTTTTTCCTCCAACCCTAAAATCGGCAAGCTTGGCAAACCTCCCGCTGCCGTAAAGCACTACATTTTCCATGAGGTGCTTAACATCCTTTGCTACTTGGGGAGAGATGGCATTTGACAGTTCCTCTGTGCTGAACATTTTAACGTAACTATGATCGGAACTTTCTATTTTTTTAATAAGATATGGTTTTACTCTCTTGCCGTCGTTGGCAATGGCACTAATTGCAGCAATTAATTGTATAGGCGTAACAGCAATGCTTTGTCCAAAAGCCATCATTGCTAAATCCGGCTTATACCAGGTAGAAGGATGCCTCACTAGCCCTCTGGAACCGCCGGGTAAATACAATTCAACATATTCCCCAAAACCGAATTTCTTTAACCCATCATAAAACTTTTGCGGCCCGGTTTTTAAGGAGAGCTGCGCTGCGCCGGTATTAATCGACTGCTCCAGCATTTTGGAAACAGTAATCGTAGAACCCGGCCAAGCGATTTGGTGGGAATTTTCTATCACCCTTCCCCCAATCTCAAGCTGGTCAAGTGCTTTTAATTTTGTATCCATATTTGCGGCACCACTATCAAAAGCAATCGCGGTAGTAATTACTTTAAAAGTGGATCCTGGCTCATAAACAAAAGAAGCAATTTTAGACTGCCAGCGGTTAGGCGGGACTTTTTCATACTGGTTGAGGTCAAAATCGGGCTTGCTGGCTGCAGCCAAAATCTCCCCGGTTTTGGGATCCATGACCAGTGCAATACCCTGGCTGGCATTGTACTGTTTTACTGCCTCTCCCAATGCCTGTTCCGTATAATACTGAATTACTTCATCAATGGTTAAAGTGATGCTTTTACCGTCTTGGGGCTGCTGCAAAATCTTCTTGGAAGCGGAAATAATAGAATAACCCGTAGGATCACGCTCTGTTAAAATCTTCCCCTCTTCCCCCCTTAAAAAATCATCACATGACTGCTCAATCCCAGCTAACCCTTCATTATCCATCCCCACAAAACCAATGATCGAAGAAGCCAAGCTGTTTTTGGGATAAATTCTTTTTTTCTCCACCAATGTATATATTCCCTTAATCCCGGAATCCTTGATCTTTTTGTCTACCCATTCTTCTGCTTTGCGCTTTATCCATGCAAAGGTCTTATGTTCATTTAGTTCTTGAAAAATAGATTGCGGATTCATGCCTAAAAGTGTTCCTAAAAACTGGGCGGCTTTGGCTTTGTCGGCAATTTCATTGGGAACGGCAAAAACAGAATACGCATTTACAGAAGTAGCCAAAAGCTCTCCATTGGCATCAAAAATATCCCCGCGCGGCATAGAAATGCTGATAACTGCAGAACGCTGCTGCATGCTCTTTGCCAGAAAAAAACTGTGTTTAATAACTTGCAAATAAAACAATCGGGCAATAATCAATAAGGCCACCACAGAAAAAAGCACCATTAAAAAAAGGATGCGCTTGCGCTGCGTTTTATCCATTAGAACTCCCCTTGGCACAGACCTGCATAACCAAATCTTCCAGAACCCCTCTGGCATCTTGCCCGCATTTGATATTGTATTCGGCATTCAATATGGAATGCAGCACGGATTCAACTTCTGCAACAGAAAAGCTCCTTACATTTTCCAATGTTTTTTTCACAAAAAATGCCTTGGCTTTGAGAATACTGCTGATTTGATACTGGTCAGAGCCACTGTCCCACAGTGCTTTTACTTTAAGCAGCATCCTAAACTGGCTGGCTAGCAACCCCAAAACCCTGATCGGGTCTTCTCTTTCCCCCAAAAGTTTGGAAAGATTTTTTATCCCATCTCTCACATTCCTTCTCTTTAAGCTGTCCACAAAAGAAAACGCATCCATTTCCCCGGCAGAAAGGACTGCCAACACATCTTTTTCTTCAATCAAATCTTTATCGCCGATATAAGTAGAGACCTTTGCAATTTCATTAACCAGGTGACGCAGATTGCTTCCCCCCATTTCCCAAAGAAAATGGGCTGCATGGCTACCGATCTTTTTACCGTATTTACCCGCTTGTTGGACAATAAACCGGATTACTTCTTCTTCCTGCCAAGGGGCAAACGTACGGAATTCTTCTGCTACTGCATTTTTCTTTAGCCAGGCTACAAATTTATTTCTGCCGTCCGGCATACCATAATAGATAAAAAAGACTTTTTCAGTAGTTGCCAGGTTTTCCAGTAATCCTAAAAGATTATCCGCAAGCTCCTTATCCTCAAAAACATCGCTATTCCTAATCACTAAACAGCGGTTAGCAGCAAAAAGAGAGGGTAAAGACAAAAGTTCGGGCAATTTTTCGGCATCTTCATTTTCCCCAAAATTCTCGACTGTTAAATCTTCCCCCACCTCTTTTTTCGTCTCTTCTAAAAGCTGCTTCACCCTTTCTTCCAAAAGGAAGTCCTCTTCACCATATAAGAAACGGATGTTTTGGATCATCAAGACAATCCCCACAGTTCTTTCTCTTTTTTAATTGTAGTAGTCGGACCGTGGCCGGGATAAACTACTACCTCGTCCGGTAAAACTAAAAGCTTCTCTTTTACTGAAATGGTCAACGCCTCTTCCGACCCTCCAGGCAAGTCCGATCTTCCCACATCCCCGGCAAAAAGCGTATCCCCGCTGATTAGCACTTTCTCCCTTTTAAAATAGAGACAAATTCCTTCCGGGCTGTGACCAGGAGTAGCAATTACTTCTGCTTCTAAATTGCCACACCGAAGCTTTTCCTTGTCTTCCAAATACTTATCTGCAACAAAAAACGGTACACCAAAAAACCCGAACATCAGCTTCAGAAAAGCAGCATCTCCTGTACCCATTAAAATCGGCACAGAAAAATGCTCTTTTAAACCGGGATCTCCTTCAAGGTGATCGGGATGCGCATGGGTATTCACAATGAAAATGGGCTTTAACCCTTCTTTTTCAATTACCTTAATAATGCGCTCAGGCTGATCCCCGGGATCGACAATCAAACATTGCTTATCGGAAGACGCAACCAAGTAGCAATTGGTAAGCAAACTTCCTACTTTGATGGTTTTAATTAACATGTTATTTAGAAAGCCGACGGTCAGGATCGAACTGACGACCTGCTGTTTACGAAACAGCTGCTCTACCAACTGAGCTACGTCGGCGTTTTTTATGAGGAAATTATAACATAAGCAGCGGAATTACGAACCCGTTTTGACGATATATATATAGGAGAAAATGAATGATCGGCAAACTAATCGGTCAATACTTGGATAGGACCGCAGCAGAACACTTAAAAGCTGCCAGGGAGTATGTACGCACAAATACTTTCCCTTCAGGAGATTTTTCCTGGTCCCCGCTTTCAAAAGCACAAAACCGCTTGGCAAAAAGAGCAATTGACTTTTATTTATCCGTCACTGCAGCTGTTGCACTTATGCCAATCATATTGGTAATGGTACCGGCGGTAAAAATTACGGCAAAGGGACCTTTGCTTGAGAAAGAAACAAGAGTAGGGAAAGACAATCAAGATCTCTCCATTTATAAATTTAGGGTAACGGAACCTAACGAATCGGATGTTCCTGCTTCTTCCCCTACCAGGCCCAAACTAAATGCCCTAGGACTAATTGTTGCTCCCTATGCATTAGATGAGATACCGCAATTATGGCCTGTAATAACAGGGGAAATGAGCATGCTTGGACCGCGGGCACTACCAAGGGAAATACTATTCAAAGACACCAACCCACCCACCTGGGAAGAACATAGACACAGAATCCCTCCGGCTTTAGGCAACATTTGCGCTATTTTATCTGGGGGCAAAGCCATTCGCTCAAGGGAAGAATACACTGCACTGGAAACGTACTACTTGGGAACCTGGTCTGCAAGCAGGGAAATGGAATTTGCTTTTAGAGGATTGCTTATAGTCATGAGCGGTAGACATTAAGAAAGCCGACGGTCGGAATTTCCCGCCCCTTATTATTAAAAAATATAATGAGTGCGGGATCCCGGCTTTGCCGGGAGAACCAACGAAAAGAAAAACGTAACATTGTAAGTAGAAAGCCGACGGTCGGAATTGAACCGACGACCTACTGATTACAAATCAGTTGCTCTGCCAGCTGAGCTACGTCGGCCTGGCGTTACCAGCGTGCCATCAAAAGCTCGGCATTGCTGTTAACAGGCTTAACCTTTTGATTGGCTGCATCTACAAACCATTCAAAAACTTCCAAGTTTGCTTTTGCCCCGGTTCCACTTCGGTCATTTTCACAAAGAAAAGCTACTTTATACCCACCCTTATCGGACCTAACAGACCAGCCCTTTTCTTGGACAGAAGTACCCAAAGAACGGGTTAAACTCATTACAGAATCCAAGGCGTTGGTGATATTGGTCCCTTTATTGGTTTTTCCTTCTTTAACCAATGAAACACAGTCTTCATCTTCCAAATTATTATCTGCCACTGGCTTGGGTTTTTCCATTTTTTCTGCTGCAGGAACAGGTGCAACACTCACAACCGTAACCGTTCCGCCAAACCCTAAAGCCGCCAAAGCTGTGGCATTTTCCGGATCCAATGCCAAAATACGCCTCCAGACTTCTTTTGCTTTATCCTCTTGACCCAAAGCCTTATAGCTTTCAGCCATTTCCATATAAGCACTAATCGAAGTCGGCTTTAACTTTAACACTTTTGCAAAACCTTGGATCGCATCTTCATATTTACCGATACGAAAATCATAATGCGCAGTAGTAAAATAACGACTGGCCAAAGTATCCGCCAAGATAGAACCTTCCTCATTAGTGGGATCCAAAGCAAAAACCTTTTCCAATTCTGTAAATGCTTCGTTTTCTTTATCCAGTTTCCAAAGGCTTTTTGCCAGCCAGAAATGCGCTTTTACATAACTGGGATCTATTTTCAATGCTTTTTGGTAATACTGAACCGCAGTAGCATAATCTTTGGCTTTATAATATTCATAGGCACAAATATGGTAGTCTTCTGTCGGCTCTTTGACATATGAAGCGTCAATCCAGCCTTTTCTTCCATCCTTAAGCTCTACTTCATACCAGGTTTTTTTGGAAACACCTTTAATCTCTTCTCCGGCTACTACTTCATTGTATCTATGGTTCACCTTTCCTGTTTCATCTACCAACACCACACTCCCACCCTTAACTACTTTTAAAGGCCAATTCTCTATGGCTCCGGCATCTGTATCTGCAAGTGCTTCTTTGCCTAAATTCACAAAAAAGTCGAGCTTTCGAGAAATTGTCTTGCCGTTTTCTCCTTTAATCTCAAACCTTGCCGCCCCAACCCCCAAAGTAGAATCGGGATTGATCTTGCAGTTTCCGCTCCATTCCATCTTATCTTTACTCACAAGAGAAAATTCTTGGCCGTTTTCAAAAAACACTTTTACAGATTCAACCCGGGAAGTTACAGCAGCAGAAAATAAAAGGTCTTCTCCCCTCCCCACATTCTTAGGATAAAGGGCTGTTTCCACCCATACCAGAGTCAATTCTTCATTGGGCTCAGTTGGTCCTGCCTTTAAGCTGACCTCCTCCCTTGCCAAAGCCTGCGCTCCGGAAACCAAAAACATCACTAACACCAGTCCTAAGAGTAAACGCTTCCCTTTCATTTTCCCCTCCTAAAAATTAAAGTGTGAAACTAGTAAGTAAGAAGGATGTTGTCCAGGCGGAAATCAGCCTTCCCCTTTTCATCGCTTGCAATAGCAATAAATTGGATCTTAAGCAGCCCACCTGACCCATTCTTCTTTTCAGGATCAAACTTATCGTTGCCAACCCCGGGGTTGTCATCCTTGAACGCAGAAAATGGGATGGAATAACGGGTAAAACCCTCACCTAAAATATTTACTTCCGCAACCCATTTGTCATCGGCCGTAGGAACCCAACCGGCTTTAGGATCCTGTTCAATCTGGTTATTTCCGTTATCATCATCATATAATTCGATTTTCAGTTTTCCCGCGCAAGCCTTATTTCCATATAGATCAAACTGGATCCTGCTGTAATCTGACGCATCAATAGATTGATCAATGCCAAACCCTCCCACATACCAGCTTTGCGCCTGGCCCGATACACCCAAAGAATATTTTCCCGTCGACTCCGCTACAAAATCAATTTTTTCCGGTTTTTGATTTTCAACGATGCTTAAATTTGCATTGTCAAAATTAAACCAGGTAGGGTCATGGGTAAAATCTCCGTCCTCAAAATTGTCGATCAAATAAAAAGTCATTTGGCAAAATGCCGGTTGAGCAAAAACAACCAGAATCATAAACAATAAAAACGGCATCATTTTTTTAAACATAAAAACTCCTTTATAAGACTACTTATTTTTTCTTTGCTTTACCTTTATTTTTCTTGACCTTGGCTTTTGCTTTTTTAACAGGGGGGGCATCTTCTTTAGAAGAAATTGCCTTCCCAACCTCATTAATCAATTCTTCTACCGCTTTTAACTCTGCTTTTTTTTCGGGCGTATCAGCATTGACTTCAAACAAAACCTCCTGCTTATCTGCTTCGGTGGTTTCATTTACCGGCAAAGTCGCATAAAAGTCTTTTTGGCTCATTTCTAAAACCAGACCTTCTTTTTCCGCTAAAAGCTTGTCATAAGCACGCCGTAACGATTCATTGCTCTTCTTAATCAGCTCTTCTGCTATTACTCGGCTTTGCACCACGTCTTCCAAACGCTGTTTTTCCTCAAACAAGCGGTTTTTATTTTCCAACAAGCGCGACATTTCCCTGTTGATTTCTTCATTCTGGAAAGTTAGCTCCTTAACTTCTCTCCTTAAACGGCTGATCTCTTCATCTTTAGGGTTTTCAACCAAAAGCACGGCCCCTTCTTCTTCCCCTTTTTTTCTTAATAATTTATAACCGGTCACGGAAAGTGCGGCAAAAAAGAAAAGTCCTGCAGTTAATGCGACATAAAGTGCGTTAGGTTGACTGCTTTGCAGGCTGCCTCCTTTATTTAATACATCCGAAAGGGTTGGATTTGCAAAAACCGGTGATTGAAAAACAAAAGGAACAGAAGAAACCAGCAGAAAAAAAACATTTAAAAAAACTTTTTTAACTTTTTGCATGCTCATCCCCTTTTCTTATAGAAAATATTAGGATTTTGGGAAATGGCGAGGGTCGGAATTGAACCGACCACACGCGGTTTTTCAGACCGCTGCTCTACCAAATGAGCTACCTCGCCGAAAAACATGAGCCGCCTGGGGTTCGAACCCAACACCACTTGCTTAAAAGGCAAGTGCTCTACCAAATGAGCTAGCGGCCCGTAAACAACACTATTATTCAAAGTTCTCGCTGGTTTCTAATTACCAGCACCATCCCGGTGTAAACCGGGATGCTCTACCAAATGAGCTAGCGGCCCATAATAAAAAAACAAAACCGTTATATTGTAACCAATAACACCTGCGCTTGCAAGAAGAGAAAAGAAAAATCAGATAAAAATTAATCCAGCTATTCTCCTAAGAAATACCCAATAACCGGTTAATGGTCTTCATTAAAAGCTGCGGATCAAAAGGCTTTACCAAATAAGCATCTGCCCCCACTTCTTCACCAAGCTTGCGGTCTTCGTCTTGCCCCCGCGCAGTAAACATGATAATTGGAATATTCTTATACTTTTCGTCAAATTTTAAAAGCCGGCAAACCCGGTAACCGTCAATCTTGGGCAGCATTAAGTCAAGAATAATTAAATCCGGTTTCTCCCTGCGCGCCTTATCCAGCCCAGCATTCCCATCACCCGCAGAGATAACCTCAAACCCCTCCCCCTCCAAACGCAAAGTAAGCAGGTCTACAATATCGGCTTCATCGTCTACTACTAATATTTTTTTACGCTTTACCATCATCATAATGAATTATTGTACTCTCTCTTGAAGCAGTTTTTCAACTGTTTCAAGCACCTTTTCTCCGGAAAAAGGCTTAGTCAAATAAGCATTTGCCCCTACTGCATACCCTTTCTTTTTATCTTCACTAAAACCCCTTACCGTCAACATAATAACCGGTATTTGTTTGGTCTGTGGATTGTTTTTTAACTCGCGGCAGAATTCATAGCCGTCAATTCCAGGCAGCATGATATCTAAAACAATTAGGTCTATTTTTTTTGCTTCTAACAATGCCTTTGCCTGAAGCACATCCATGGCGACTTCTACCGCATAACCATGCCCCACCAACCGATCCCGAAGCAAAAAAAGAATATCCCGTTCATCGTCTACAACCAGAATTCTTGCTTTCATTAAATCTTCCCCTTAATTGGCAAACTAAAAGCAAAAGCACTTCCTTTACCTTCACCTTCGGACATCCCCCAAATCTTCCCACCCATTACTTCCACCAACCCCTGTGCAATGGTAAGCCCGAGCCCAGTCCCTCCGGAAGCACGGGTCAAAATCTCGTCGCCAATATAAAAACGGTCAAAAACATGTTTTAACTGTTCGGGGGTCAAGCCCCTGCCAGTATCAATGACTTTAACCATAATTTCATCTGCTTCCTTGGTAATAATCAGGGTAATTTCCCCTCCCCTAGGAGTAAATTTAATCGCATTTCCGATTAAATTAGCGACTACCTGCAAAAACCTTTCCTTATCCCCAACCACCAGGGGCAAATCTTTTTCTATGCTTTGTACAAAAACAATTTCTTTTTCTTGCATGATAGGAAAAATGATTTCTGAAAGTTCCCCCACCAGCCTGCCAACATGAAGCGGCTCCTGTTTTAAAACCAATTTCCCTGTGCCAATCCTGGACAGGTCCAATAAGTCCGATATTAAACGGTTCAGGCGGCTGACGTGTTTGCCTATCATCTGCAAATACTCTTTTTGTTTTTCTACCTGCAGCTCTCTGGTCAAAAGAAGTGTGGAGGCCTCTTTTATTACGGTCATAGGCGTACGCAGTTCGTGTGAAACCATAGAAACAAAATCGGACTTCATCTGTTCAATTTTTTTTAACCCCTTATTAATCTCTTCCAGTTCTTCCAGTCTTACAACTAATTCTTTTTCCCTGTTTTTTGCTTCGGTTAAATCCGAAACCGCATGCACAAGGTAGACGGCTTTTCCCCCGCTCTGACGGAAACAACCGGTATTAATAGAAAAATGCCTGTTTAAGTGCGGCTCCCAGATTTCCATAGACTGGGATTCTTTCTTTGTCCCCTTTTTGGCAAAGGGACAGTTATCAATCGGCTCTTCTTTGGCATGAAAAAGATGAAAACATTTTTTGCCCAAAATTTCTTTTAAGGGTTTTTCTAAAAGCTCAGTCAGTTTGGGATTGGCCCAGCGGATAACATGGTCCTGATCACAAACAAAAACCGCTTCTTGTAGCGTGCTTACAATCTGTTGCCAATCTTTTTCAGTAAACTTTTTCACTTAAAAGCTCCTATACCTGGAGTGTTTTTAATATAAGATTTTTTAACTTTTCATGTTCAATCGGCTTAGAAACTATCGCATCTACTTTATCCCTGACATGCTTAGGGATAGCCTCATCATCATAATAGATCGAAAAAAGGAAAACGGGTAACCCCGGTTTTTTAATCCGGATATTTTCCAAAAGCTCCCCACCATTCATCCCAGGCATATGAAAATCAGTAAGCACCAAAGCAATGTCATCCGTAATAACTTTTTCGAGCGCAGAAAAAGGATCCGCACAAGCAATTACTTCAAACACAGAATCAAACGCCAAATCCAGTTTCATAATAGACAAAAGCTCAACATCATCGTCTACCACCAGAATTTTTTTCTTCGCCATATCGCCCCTCCCCCTATCAAAAACAATGGTAGTTTAGCATAAGACATTGGTAAATGCTAAAAAATAAATTGACTACCGAAAGCACCCATTCTACAATGTACTGAATCGAAACTAAAGGAGGGCTCAAATGGTTTATATTCTCATTGCCGGGATTCTGGGTTTTGTTTTAGGACTGCTCCTCATCTTCTTCCCAATCACTTTAGAACAGATAAATGTTACTTGTAACCGCGTCTTGGTTTATCTGGATGAAAAGCTATATGCCGTACGCATACCTGCGGGAATCATTCTTATTCTAATGGGGATTTGGTTCTTGCTGGCTTCCAAGCCTATCACCATGAAAGAAGCCTGGATCCTGCCGATAGCAGGAACCTTGGCTGTTATTTTGGGGTTATTACTTGCGGTTTTCCCAAAAAGTCTGGTCAAAGTTTCCGAATGGGGAAACACCATGCTGGTTACAACAGATGAGATCCTCGTTAAAGCGCGTCTTAGCGCAGGGATCGTCATACTTTTGATCAGCATTTACCTGCTCTTTATAGCTTCAAAGCTGTAATCAATCTAATATGTATGTAGGGCAAGGGATTGTCCCTTACCCTACATTAAGGAAAGTTGTTTCTACTGTATGGCCAAAAAAAAATATTCTGTTCTTACCATTGACGATTCCGAATTTATGCTTTTGATGCTCCAGGATATCCTGAAAAACACCGAGTTTGAAGTTGTAGCTACTGCCACCCATGCAGAAGAGGCCCTTACAAAATTCAACCAATACCATCCGGATCTCGTCACTATTGATGTAAATCTCCCCCACATTTCCGGCTTTGAATTACTGAAAGAAATAAAAGTCATTATAAAAGAAGAAAACCTTCACACCAAATGCCTAATGGTAAGTGCTGCCAATAAAAAAGCAAACTTAGAAGAAGCAGATAAAGACGGCTCCACTGCTTTTATCGTCAAACCATTTAAGCCCGAAACCCTGCTAAACCAACTCCGAAAAAACGTGAGTTAAGATAAAACCTCTTTGATCTTGCGAATCAATGCCTCCTGGTTAAAATCCTGTTTGGAAAAGTAAGCAATTGCTCCTGCAGCCATCCCTTTGGCAACATCGCAAGGAGCACTCAAAACCGAAAGCATAATAACCGGGATAGATTTTAAAAGCGGATCTGCTTTTAAAATACGGCAAAATTCCAAACCGTCCATTTTTGTAAGTTGAACATCCAACACAATTACATCGTACCGCTCACTTTTAAGCAGAATCAGAGCATCTTCAGCAGAAGAGATCCCCTCCACCTCAAAACCCGCTCCGGAAAATATGGCTCTTTCCATTTCTCTGGTAACCAATGCATCTTCTATTATCAAGATTTTGCTTTTGGGGGAAGGGACAAATGCCTGCTTATGCGGAATATTTTTTTCTTTAACAAGGGATAAATTAATCAGATCGTTGACATCCAAAACCAAAACCACCTCCCCTGTGGGAAGGATTGCAGCACCGCTAATACAATTAACTTTACCAAAATAACTGCTGAGAGGTTTTACCACCAATTGTTCTTCCCGGATCACTTCCCCCACCCCAAAAAGCGCAGTCTTGCCTAAAGAAGTAAGAGCAAAAACAGCAGATTGAGCGTCTTTTGCAGAAACAAACCCCAAAAAACCCCCTAATTCAAAAATCGCTTTTTCTTCCCCCTCATACATATAAGTCTTGGGTAGAGGAGCAGGTATGTCTAAATGTTCTTTTAAAAATGAAATCGGAATGGCAAATTTCTGATTTCCAACCCGCACGAGCTGTACATAGGTCAAAATCAAGGTCAGAGGTACCTCGATTAAAATCCGCATCCCACAGCCCTCTTCACTGTGCACCATAACCGCACCCTGCAGTTCCTTGACCTTTGCTTTAACCACATCCATGCCAACCCCGCGTCCGGAAATATCGCTTACCTCTTCTTTGGTAGAAAACCCGGGCTGAAAAATAAAATCCTGGATTTCTTGGGGAGACAAAGCAGCGGCTTTTTCCGCGGTAACAAGGTTTTTCTGGATTGCCTTCTGTTTTACCGCTTCTAAGTTTAAACCCCGTCCATCATCAAATATTTCAATGTGTACCATCCCTCCCCGCTGTTCCACCTTGATCCGAATAGTACCTTTGGCTGGTTTTCCTTTTTCTTTTCTTTCTTCCGGTTTTTCTATCCCATGATCACAGCTATTACGTACAATATGGAGGAATGGGTCTTTGAGTCCGTCCAAAACCTTTTTATCCAACTGCGTCTCTTCACCGGACATGACCAGTTCGATCTGCCTGCCTGAAGCAGAAGCAAGGTCACGCACCATTCTGGGGAAAGTTGCCAATAATCCCGAAATCGGCATCAGCCGTAAATTTAGAATCTCGCGCTGCATCTCTTCGGTTACCATTTGCGTGGAAAGATAATCGTCTTCCAGCTTTACCAATAAGGTTTCCAAAGGGGTATTGCGGATCAGGTTTTTCATGCTGCGAAAAGCTTTTGTGTCTTCTGACAATTTTTCTTTATCTATCAGCAGTTCGCTCATCAACTCCATTAAATTGTCCAATCGGCCGGCATCTACACTTACAAATTCATAAATTTTAGCTTTGGCTTCCCCTCCCATTTCTGCATGTAAAGCCGCTTTTTTCAATACATCCAACGCGGTAAACAAAGAAGATATGATCTCTTTTTTTAAAACTAGGGTTTTGTCCCTGATTCCTTCTAAAGTGGTCTCAATCGAATGTGCAATATCTCCAACATTGGTAAAACCAAGCAAGTAAGAAGAACCTTTAATAGTATGCGCAGAACGAAAAACTTCGTTTACCACCTCTGCCTCAACACTCCCTTTATCAAACTCTAAAAGACCGTGTTCTATGGTTTGGAAATGGGTTTCCATTTCTTTGCGGTAAATGCCCAATAACTGATTTTTATCGATCTCTATGCCAATCAACTCTTTTTTTCCTTTGCAATAACCGCACTGATCTCTTTGGCAGCCAAAGCAGTTTGCTCTACAAGTCTTGCCCCTTTAACCGTATCCTTTGCCGTACCTTCCATACTAAAAACTACCTGGTTAATAACCTCTTGTATTTCCGAAACGATTAAACGCACATCTTTGGTGGAATCCGATGCCCTTTCCGCCAGTTTTCTGATCTCGGAAGCTACCAAAGAAAACCCCTTTCCAACTTCCCCTGCCTTAGAAGCTTCGATCGAAGCATTCAATGCCAAAATATTGGTTTGTTCGGTCATGTGCTCGATCAGTTCTACTACCTTATTGATCTCTTGTGACTTTTTTGCTAACTCTAAAATCTTTGCGGACGCGGTTTGAACCCTGACAGTAATAACCGTCATATTATCCAGGGTTTTATCCGCAATCTCATATACCCGTGCCGCATCTTTTGAAATTTTTGCCGATACCTGTTTGGCACTTCTTTTTGCTTTTGGCATAAGTCCTCCCCTTTCTTATTTTGACCGTCTCAACTCGCTGGAAACCTGCGACTAAATGTCGCGGTTTCCAGAAAGATTCTATTTGGAAACCGAGGCATTCAGCCTTCGGTTTCCAACTCTTAGCTAAAAATCTTACCCACCGGAAACAACCCCTCTTCTTCCACTTCTTCTATCTTGGGGAGTTTTTCGGATAACACTCCAACCAAACTTGACTCTTTTTCCAAAACCAATAAATAATAATATTGGAGTTTAGTCGGCAGTCCCAAGGCATAATTTAGGTTAAAAATCGGCAAAACCTTTCCCCTAAAATTAAATACTCCGAGGATTCTTTCCTCTGAGTGCGGAACAACCACCAAGGGGAGATCTACTTTTGCCACAGCATATGCATATTGGACATCAAAAAAAGCTTTTTTGTCTTGAATTTCAACCATTACTGCTTGTGTATTCATAATATCAAATCTTATTCTACTGAATAATTACTCATACCGCAACGCTTCTACGGGATTTAGCCGCGCTGCTTGGAGCGCTGGATATACCCCGGAAATAATTCCTACTGTAATAGAAAGAAGGGTTGCTTGTATAATTGCCCAAACAGAAATTATCTGGGGAAGACCGATTATTAACATAGCTAAAGATGAAACTCCCTGCCCCAAAATAATCCCGATTACCCCACCTATTAAACTAATTAAAGTTGCCTCAACTATAAATTGAAAGAAAATATCCGCATTCTTTGCGCCCACTGCTTTTCTAAGCCCTATTTCCCTGAACCTTTCCGTAACCGAAACCAGCATGATATTCATAATGCCGATAGCACCCACAATTAAAGAGATAGCTGCAATCCCGCCAATAATTGCAGTTAAGACATTCATAATAGAAGTAAGCATGTCTAGACTTTCTTGCATTGTATCAATGCGGAAATCCTCTTTTCCTCTTTTCCTCACCAAAGCATCTTTTACTTCTTTTGCTGCCTGATTAACCATTTTTTCACTCTTTGCACTAACACCAATCTCTATGATTTTTTTGGTATTAAATAATGTCTCCGCTGTTTTCACTGGAATATATATCATATCATCTATGTTTACACCAAAACTTGCCCCCATTTCCCCCATGACCCCAATCACCACAAATTGCGAACCATTAATCCTGGCAGTTTCCCCCAATGGAGAAAAATCCCCAAACAGTTTACTGGCTACATTCTTTCCTAAAATGCAAACCTTACGGCGCATATCAACATCTACCTGGCTAAAAAAGACTCCCTTTTCAACGTGGTATCCTTTCATAATTTTGGGCAAATCAGCCCCACACCCAAAAATCATTGGTACTTTACGTTTTTTTGTTCCTGCCTTAATCTCCCCTTGGTTTACAATCCTAGGATCAACATATTCAACGCTTGGACATTTTTCTTTGATTATTCTTGCATCTTCATAAGAAAGCTTTGAGCTAAAAGTCCCTGCCCAAGAACCTTTTTTT
>JAPLLA010000054.1:46691-50455 GCA_026387795.1 Candidatus Saganbacteria bacterium
AAGAACCTTTTTTTCCTGCATGGATTTCCATATATCCAGGTCCAGTTCCGTAACTTTGCACTTTAACATAAACAAAATTTTTAGCGCCTTCACCCAGAGTTACAAGAGTAATGACAGAAAAAATACTGATAATAACACCAAGCATGGTAAGAAATGACCTGACCGGACTGGCTTTGAGCGCTCTGATTGCAATACGAAAATATTCCATTTTATTTCCTTAATGCCTCTACTGGAGAAAAGTTTGCTGCACGTATGGCAGGATAAACGCCTGCAGTAATCCCCACTGCACCAGAAAGGAGTATCCCCCAAAAAACCGAAACCCAAGAAAGAGGTAACCCAACATGGATAATCCTGCTTACAATAAAAATAACCACTGCACCCAAAAAGATTCCAACTGCCCCCCCAATCCCAGCCACAATCAAAGCCTCCACTAAAAATTGGAAAAAAATATCCCTGCTCTTTGCTCCCACTGCTTTTCTGATGCCGATTTCCCTAAAACGTTCCGTAACTGCCACCAGCATTATATTCATAATACCGATCCCGCCTACCAAAAGAGATATGCCTGCAATCGCACCCACAACCATAGTAAATGCACCCATTACGGAATCGATCATACCAAGCATCTCTTTTGAGGTCCTGATTTGAAAATCCACTTTACGATGCCTGGCAAGGAGTACTGCTTTGATCTCTTTTTGAGCTTCCGGTACGGAAGCTATGCTGGTAGCTGCCACCCAGGTTTCTGTCACTTCTTTGGTATCAAATAAATCTTCTGCAGTATTAAGCGGCATTAAAATCATGTCGTTAAAATCCATACCCATCATGCTCGACATTTTTTTCATGATTCCAACTACAGTAAAAGAAACCCCGTTGATCTTTACTTTTTCATTTAGAGGAGAAACACCGCCAAAAAGTTCGGTAGCCACGCTTTGACCGATAAAAACCACTCTTCGCCTGGAATCGTCTTCTGCTTCACTGTAAAAACGCCCCTTAGCCACAAGGTTCTTGACCAATTTCTCATATCCGGCAGTACATCCACATGCTATAGAAGTTTGATATTTTTTGTTGCCGTAACGGAGCTCCCCTGCACCGTAAATGGCAGGAACAACCAAGCTTACAGAAGGACATTGGTTTGCGATAGCTTTGATATCATTGGTAGTAATACTGGATTTAGTCATAGCAGTCATCATCCCGCCACCCACACCTTCTTCGCTTTCTTCTGCACCGTAAACTGCCATAGTGTTTGCACCCATCCCAAAAGAATTAAGCTGTTCAAAAATATAAACTTTTGCACCTTCGGCAATGGTTACCAGAGTAATGACCACAAATACGCCAATAACAATCCCAAGCATGGTAAGAAAAGAGCGGAGGCGGCTCGTAAAAAGGGCTTTAAAAGCAATCGGGAAAAAGCTCCAGAAGTTCATAGAACTACCTGTTTTATGTTTTCATCGGAAAGGATCTGTCCGTCTTTAAAATAAATAATCCGCTTGGTACATTGGGCAACTTCTTTTTCGTGTGTTACCACAACAATAGTCGCACCTGCATCATTTAATTTCTGAAAAATTTTAATAATTTCCCGGGTAGCTTGGGAATCAAGATTTCCGGTAGGCTCATCTGCCAGGATAATGACCGGATTTGTAATCAACGCACGCGCAATAGCCACTCTTTGCACCTGTCCCCCAGAAAGTTCTACTGGCTTATGATTTACACGATTGCCAAGTTCAACTTGTTCCAAGGCTTTTACTGCTCTTTTTGCCCGTTCTTCTTTCTCTACGCCTTGATACACCAAAGGGAGTTCGACGTTTTCCAAAGCAGTATAGCGGTTAAGCAAATTAAAGGTCTGGAAAACAAAACCAATCTTGCGGCTGCGGATATCCGCCAAATCATTATCTGAAAGGGCAAAAACTTCTTTTCCATCCAAATAGATTGAACCAGAAGTAGGACGATCAAGGCAACCTAAAAGATGAAGAAGCGTGGATTTGCCTGAACCGGAATGGCCCATAATGGAGACAAACTCACCTCTACCCACCTCAAAAGAAACCTCTTTTAAGGCATCTACTCTAACTTTACCCAAATCGTAGATTTTAGTCAGTTTTTCAACTTTGAGGACGGACACGGATACCCTCTTTTAATTTGTCCAAATTTGACGCTACTACATCTTCCCCTTCTTCCACACCCGAAAGAATCTCTACCGCAGTGGTATTTTTTATCCCTATTTCTATCTTTTTTTCTTTAACCCGCTTATTTTTGCCCACCACAAAAACATAATAGTTGCTGTCGCGCACCACAATTGCCTCACGAGGAACAACCAATGCACCTGCTTTTTGATCTATAACCACATCACCATAAACAGACATTCCGTCTTTAAGTTTTTCTTTACCTTCGGTAATTTCTGCTTTAGAACGAAAAACCAAGTCTTCTTCGTCCATCCGAACCCTGCCTGCCACTTGTTTTAATTCCGCTTTTGCAGAAAACCAATTCAATTTTCCCCAAAAAACCTCATCCGGATAAGCATCGGAGATGATTTTTACTTTATCCCCTTTTTTGACTTTGCCGATATCTACTTCATCAATTTGGAACTCAATCCAAGGATGGCTATTGTCTACTATCGTTACTACAGGCATTCCAGGTGTAGCCCCTTCACCATCCAAAGAATAAACTTTAGTCACCGTACCAGAAATGGTAGCAAAAACACTTAAGCTTTGGAGTGTTTGGAGAGCCCCTTCCAGCTGCTGCTGGGTTGAGAAATTCTGGGAGAAAAGGATTCTCATTCTTTCATAATCACGTTCTGCTTGTCCAAAGCCATCCATCTTAACCACAATTTGCCCAACAGTAACATAATCCCCTTCTTTTACCATGACTTGTTCGATCCTGCCGCCTGCTTTGGAAACCAAATCCACTGCTTTGGCTTTTACCCTGCCAGGCGCAGAAACAGTGGACGCAATGTCTTCTCTGATCACTTTTGCGACTTTTGCCGAAACCTCCGGCCCTCTTACAGCCTTATATATAATGAAAAGGAGGATAAGTGCAACAATAACTCCAATACCGATCAAGACTTTTTTATTTTTAAACATGCAAAACCTCCTTATTAATGTCCGGCCCTTGCCGCAAGGTTAAAAGGATAAAAATATCTCTCCCAACTCCTGTCGCAAGAACCATAAATATTATTTCCAAAAAAATAATCCACCAAAACTTCCCGCATACGGGTGATTTCCTTTAAACGGTCAATGTTTTTTGGGTCCTCAATCGTTAAATCTGCCAGCTCAAGTGTTCTCTCAAAAGCTACGGTTCTTAATTTATCGTTCCCCTTATTTCTCCAGCTGATAGTTCGGAACACTTCGCTGCCGATATTTGCCATCTGCTCCACTAAAGACAGTTGCTGCCATCTTCCACCTGCAAGTTCTTTATGATAATAATTTCTCGTTTTATTCATGGCTGATCAATTCACCAATAATCTTTTTTATTTCTTCCCTGATTTCAGCGTTATCTATTCCCCTGGTCCGGTTCCCCTGTACAGGACGGATATTGATCATTGAATCAAATTCGATGAAATCTTCCCCTGCATTATCGGGATAGAGGTTAATGCCCCATAAGTTATATTGATCAGAACCATTTTTGATTAGCAATGCCTCTTCATCTGCATGGAGTTCAGCATCAATCGCCATGATCCCCTTGTCAATATCAACCACTGCTTTTACCAGCCCCATGGAATTCCGCTCAGACAACTCTTTTAATTCTTTAATTGTGATAGGCTTTTTTATTATTTG
>JAPLLA010000047.1 GCA_026387795.1 Candidatus Saganbacteria bacterium
CAATTGAAAGACTTAAAAGAAAATATGGTAAGAGGAGCTACTTGTGACACCAACGGTTCCAGTGCTAGCTTTTGCTCTGCACACGGCATATCAACTACTACAACTTGTAAAGATGGGACCACGGCAACTGGTTGTTCTAACGGTAGTGCTGTATAATCAAAGCAGGTGATCCTTAATTGAGGGGTTCCCCTTTTTTATTGCTTTCCTTTTAAATGATGGCTTGATTAGTAATAAAAACCAATACTTAAAATTTTAATTTCCAGTTTTTTTGTTTTTCTGTTTGTGTTAAAATGTCCCATTAGTTATGAGTAATAAACCGCTTTACGTTGCTTTTGTATGGCACATGCATCAGCCATATTATAAGGATCTTTTAACTGGAGAATATGTCCTGCCTTGGGTCAGGCTCCATGCCCTAAAAGATTATTACGATATGGTGGCACTCATGGACCCTTACCCCCAAATTAAAGCTACCTTTAACCTGGTTCCTTCACTGCTTCTACAAATAGAAGACTATGCTGCAGGTACTGCAAAGGATAAATTCTTAGAGGTAACAGTAAAAGACCCAAAAGACCTTACTTCCGCAGAAAAGTTTTTTATCCTAAAGAATTTCTTTTTGGCAAATTGGGATACCATGGTAAAACCGTATCCGCGCTATTACGATTTACTCCTTAAACGCGGAAGGTTTGTTTCAGGCGCAGACATTGCCAGGGTTGCCAAGCACTTCACAACCCACGATTGGATGGACCTGCAGGTCTGGTTTAACCTGATCTGGTTTGGTTTGGATTACAGGGAAAATGACCCGGTGATTAAAGAACTCTTTGCCAAAGGGAAAAACTTTACTAATGAAGATAAAATCGCTTTTTTGGCCAAACAAAAAGAGCTGATTGGAAAGGTAATCCCAAAATATAAAGAAGCGCGTGATAGGGGACAAATCGAAATTTCTACTACTCCGTTTTATCACCCGATCCTTCCATTGCTTTGCGATTCAAATGTTGCCAGGGTTTCTATGCCGGACATCCATCTTCCCCACGTCCGCTTCCGCCACCCCGAAGACGCGGAAACACAAGTAAAAAGGGCAGTAGAATACTTTGAGAAGCTCTTTGGATATAAACCAGTGGGGATGTGGCCTTCCGAAGGTTCAGTTAGTCCTGACATTATCCCGATCATTGCGGATCAAGGGATCAAATGGATTGCTACTGATGAGGGGATTTTGGCCAGATCACTTAGCAGTTCCACTGGGATGCCTAATCTGGCTTCCCAGGAAATTCTTAAGCCCTATGTAATACAAAAAGACGGTAAACAGATTAATATTGTTTTCCGCAACCATTTTCTTTCGGACCGGGTAGGGTTTGTTTATTCGCGTTGGAGCGGGGAAGATGCGGCAAAAGACCTGATCCATCATTTACACAATATTAGGCAAAGTTTGCCGCAAAGCGACCAGCCGTATTTGGTTTCTATTATTCTAGACGGTGAAAATGCCTGGGAATATTTTCCGGATGGAGCAAAATCTTTCTTCAATAATTTATATTGCATGCTCAGTCAGGATCCGCTACTAAAAACTACTACGGTAAATGATTTTATGGAACAATTTCCTCCGCAAGCATACTTGCCCAAGCTCTTTCCAGGTTCCTGGATCAATAATAACTTCAGGATTTGGATTGGGCATGAAGAAGACAATAAAGCCTGGGATTATCTTTTAAATGCACGTTCCTTGCTTGAAGGAGCAGTAGTAGATGAAGAAAAGCTAAAAACTGCTTGGGAAGAGCTTTACATTGCAGAAGGATCTGACTGGTGCTGGTGGTACGGAGACGACCACTCTTCGGAAAATGACGATACTTTTGACGCTTTATTTAGAAAACACCTAAAAAATATTTATACCTTAATAGGACAGCCTGCCCCTAACTATTTAGATCTGCCGATCAAACAACTTAAAGTGGTTGCTCCAATCAAAGAACCGACCTATCTTATCCAGCCGATCATAGATGGCGAAGTCTCCAACTTTTTTGAGTGGCTGGCTGCAGGGGTCTTTGATATAGAAAAAGCTAAAGGTGCCATGCACCAGTCCCAAACAATCTTAAAAAAGATTTATTATGGATTTGACCTGGCAAATTTTTATCTCCGTTTGGATGCTTCTTTTGACTTAGGGATTGAAGAAGCTCACGGGCTTTCTTATGCAGTCACTATTTTCGCCAAAGATAAATACCAAATTCAAGTCAAATTTAATTCCTCGCTGCAAAAATATGAAGCGGAATTTATGCGGGTTACTCCGGAGGGTACAACCGAAAAAATCAGCAATTTAGAGACTTTTGCTATCAAGAAAGTAATAGAAATAGGCTTTCCTTTCGCATTGTTGGAAGTAGAACCGGACCAGGAAGTTCAATTCAGCGTTTCGGTTATGCGCATGGACCAAGAGCTGGAAGTTTGGCCCAAGGGCGGGGTCATTGCTTTTAACGTCCCAACCGAAAACTTTGAAGCGGAACATTGGTTTGTCTAGGAGCAAAGAAATGAAAAAAGTTAATTTTTTGTTTGGAGTACACTGCCACCAGCCAGTGGGGAATTTCGAGCATGTCATAGAAGAAAACTATCAGAAGTCTTATCTTCCGTTCATAGAAGTAATGAGCCGTTACCCGCGTATTAAGTTTTCTTTCCATTTCAGCGGGATACTTTACGATTATTTCATGGATAAACATCCGGATTTTATTGAAAAGCTAAAAGAATTGGTAAAAAGAGGTCAGGCAGAAGTTTTAACCGGAGGTTATTATGAGCCGGTTCTTTGTACGCTTCCGGAAAAAGACTGCATAGGCCAAATAGAAGTCTCAAATAACTTTATTAAACAAAAATTAGGCTACGTTCCCCGAGGACTTTGGCTAACAGAACGGATCTGGGAACCGTCGCTGCCAAAAACCTTGAGCCAAGCAGGGATAGATTTTGTAACTGTAGATGATACTCACTTTACTTCTGCTGGATTTTCCGAAGAAGACACCTTTGGCTACTATGTTTCCGAAGACGAAGGCAAAACGATCAATATTTTTCCTATTAATAAAAAAATGCGCTATCTGATCCCTCCTGAAGAAACAATTAATTATCTGGGTTCGGTTGCTACGGAAAAAGGGGACCGTGCAGTGGTTTTGGCAGATGATGGAGAAAAATTCGGCGGCTGGCCCGGAACACACCAGTGGGTATATACGGAAAGGTATTTGGAGCGTCTTTTAAACATGCTGCAGGATAATTCGGAGTGGATCCAAACCATTAATTTTTCCGAATATCTGGAAAATTATCCTCCTTTAGGAAGGGTGTATCTGCCCACAGCTTCATATTTTGAAATGATGGAATGGAGCTTGCCAGCATCTTCCGGTAAGGATTTTGACCGTCTTTTACGCGATTTAGAGCATACTCCATACAAAGAACAAGCTTTGAAATTTTTAAAAGGGGGATTTTTTAGGAACTTTTTTGCTAAATATCCGGAATCAAACAACATGCACAAGAAAATGCTTTATGTCAGTCAAAAGCTTTCTTCTCTAACCAAGAAGAAAGGCCTTTTTGGCAAAGAAGGAGAACATGACCCTTTAATCCAAAAAGCAACCATGGAACTTTATCAAGGGCAATGTAACTGTGCTTACTGGCATGGGGTTTTTGGAGGATTATATTTGGACTTTTTGCGTAAAGCGGTTTATGAGCATCTTATTGCAGCAGAAAATCTGATCGACCAATACAGTAAAGGCGAAGACAAATTCATCGATTTAATATATACGGATTTTGATAAGGACGGCCAAGAAGAAATACTGATTTCTTCAAACCTTTTAAACTTATACCTTTCTCCACATAAAGGAGCCACGGTTTTTGAAATAGACTACCGGCCTAAAAAGCTTAACTTGCTAAACACCTTGGCCCGTAGAGAAGAGACCTATCACCAGAAAATTCTACAAGGAGCATCTGGCGGGGGCGGAGGAGAAGTAGCCAGTATCCACGACCGGGTTATTTTTAAGGAACAGGGATTGGAAAAGCTTTTATCTTACGATAAAAATCGCAGAATTTGTTTTATTGACCATGTTTTGGATAAAGATATAAGCCTAGAAAATTTTTATACCTCCGATTACAGTGAAATAGGGGATTTTACAACCGAACCTTATCGGGTATTTCCCAAGAAAAAAGACAAGGAAATAGATATCACTTGTGTGCGGGACGGTTTGGTTAATTTAAACGGCAAGCAGCTGCCAATCCAAGTCAAAAAACAATTAATCCTCTATGCAGGTCAATCCATGATCAATGTTTCATATGAAGTGACAAACCTTTCGGAGGAAAAGCTGGAATTTGCCTTTGCTCCGGAGCTGAACCTTTCTTTTTTAAGCGGGGGGGAGAGCTCTTTTTATTTGCTGCTGGACGAAGATCGCTATAACCAGGAAGATATCATGGAAGTAGAGGATTTATCAAAAATAGCTATAGTTGACGAAAACACGAAACTTAGTGTATCATTACAAGCAGATTTGGCTTATAACCTGTGGTTTTTTAAGGTTTTTACTGTATCGCAATCTGAAGCTGGTTTTGAAAAGAATTTTCAAGGAATAGCTGTAATACCTCGTTGGAAGCTGGAGCTTTTACCTGGTGGAAAATGGAGCAACCGTTTAGTTTTTAGGATTGAAGAATAATAAGGAGGGTTTGAATGCCAGAACTTAGAAAAGACCCGATTTCAGCCAGATGGGTAGTAGTAGCCACAGAAAGAGGAAGAAGGCCTTCTGATTTTGCTGATGTTAGCGCACCTGCCACAGAAACCAAGGAAGAAAAATTTTGTCCTTTTTGCGAAGGCAACGAAGGTAAGACCCCTCCGGAAATCATGTCGTGGAGAACCCCTGGTTCTCTTCCTGATAAACCGGGTTGGGCTGTAAGGGCCATGGCCAATAAATTTCCGGCTTTAATCATTGAAGGGGATGTCAATCGTACTGGTATTGGAATTTTTGACATGATGAGCGGGATTGGGGCACACGAAGTTATTGTGGAAACACCCAAACACGGAGTTTCTCTTGCGGATTTAGACGAAGCTCAAATAGAAAAAGTTCTTTGGGCATATAAACAGCGGATAGTTGATTTGGGGAAAGACAAAAGATTCCGTTATGTACTGGTATTTAAGAACCATGGTACAGCAGCAGGTGCATCTTTGTCCCATACCCATTCGCAGCTTATTGCTACACCTATTACACCACGCTATGTAAAACTTGAACTTTCTAGTTGCCGGCAATATTTTTTAGACAAGGAACGCTGTATCTTTTGCGATATGATCAGGCAAGAGTTGAGTTCAGGGGAAAGGGTAGTAAACGAAAACGAATATTTTGTAACCATTACCCCGTTTGCATCCCGTTTTCCGTTTGAAGTCTGGCTTCTTCCCAGACGCCACCATTTTGGGTTTCAGGTACAACCAGATGAAGAAAGGTTGCAATTGGCACGTTGCTTAAAAGATATTTTATTGAGATTAAAAAAGACCCTAAATGATCCTCCGTATAACTTTGTACTTCATACTGCGCCAAATCCTCTGCCTAGAGCAGGCCGTCCGGACTATTGGGGAACTTTGGAATACGATTTCCATTGGCACATTGAAATTATCCCCCGTTTGACTAAAATGGCAGGCTTTGAGTGGGGATCTGGTTTATACATTAACCCGACTGCTCCGGAAGAAGCAGCAAAATATTTAAGAGAAGTTACAATATAGGAGGGGTAAAATGGCTGAAAAAAAGGTTCAAAAAAGAACCGTAAAGGTAGAAGCTGCTAAAGCAAAGCCAAAGCCTAGCCTGCCCGCCAAGGCGGGCCTGACGGCAGGCAGGAAAAAGGTTGTTCAAAAAACAGCAATCGTAGAAGCAAAAAAAACACGTAAAACAGTTGGTACTGCAGGAACAAAAAAAGTCAGAAAAACCGTATTTTCTTTATTTGCGCGGTCCAAAAAAGGGGCTGCGGCTCTCCAAACTTCCGGGCAAAGTATTGAATCGCCAAAACCGGAAATCAGTAAATATGTAGTTCCTCCTTATGTAGAGCAAAAATTTGCCATGCCCGAACAATATCATTTACCCGGTGGTTATGGGGATACCAAAATAGTGCTTATGGTTAGGGATCCTTATTGGCTTTATACTTATTGGGAAATCAATAGCAGTGAAGCAGACCGGATCAAGGCAGAAATAGGGGAAGAGGTTTTTATCGGCTCCAAACTAATATTGCGGGTTTATGACATTACTGGGGTTAGTTTTACCGGCATAAATTCACATGGTTTTTTTGATATAGAAATTTCTTCATACATAGGAAATTGGTATATCCAGGTAGGCAGGCCCAATCGGGCTTTTATTGTAGACATTGGATACCGCACTTCTGACGGCAGGTTTATTTTACTTGCCCGTTCCAATGCAGTAATGACTCCCAGGGACCAATATTCCGAAGAAATCGACGAAGAGTGGATGATCCCTGATTGGGACAAGATGTACTCCCTTTCCGGTGGTTTTGGTATCGGAAGGAGTTCTGGAGAAATCAAGGCTATGATGAAAAAGAGGCTCGAGGAGCGGATGGGCTCCGGTTGGGTCTCTTCTATCAGTAGTCCTAGCAGACCTACACCAGAACGGCCTTTTTGGTTGGTAGCAGACGCAGAACTGATTGTTTACGGGGCCACAGAACCTACTGCCCAGCTTACGGTTCAGGGAAAACCTGTTAAGCTCAGGAAAGATGGTACTTTTAGCCTGCGTTTTGCACTTCCGGATGGGGTGCAAGAAATACCAATTGAAGCCGTACGAGACGATGGAGCAGAAAAAAGAAAAATTATACCTAGAGTTGAGAGACGTACCCGCTAAATGGAAAAAGGTTATTTATCTTTAGTACTACACGCCCATCTTCCATACGTCCGCCATCCCGAATATGCGGACTTTTTGGAAGAAGATTGGCTTTTTGAAGCTATTACAGAAACCTATATTCCCTTACTCCACGTTTACGAGGGATTATTAGCTGATAGTATTAATTTCAAGATTACCATGTCGCTCACTCCAACTTTGGCTTCAATGCTTATGGATCCGCTACTGCAGGATCGTTATGTAAAACATATTGAACAACTGATTGAACTTTCAGAAAAAGAAATAGACCGGACCAAGTGGCAGCCGGAATTTAATCATTTAGCAAGAGAATACAATAAAAAATTCAAAGCTTGCAGGCATACTTTTGTAGATCGTTACCACAGGAAATTGGTTAATGCTTTTAGGCGCATACAAGACAGTGGTTGTTTGGAAATTATTACTTGTGCTGCAACCCACGGATTTTTGCCTCTTATGTCCATTAATCCTAAAGCAGTAAAAGCACAAATCAAAATTGCTGCGGATTTTCACGAACAAATATTGGGACAGCGGCCAAAAGGAATTTGGCTGCCGGAATGCGGTTATTATCCAGGCGTGGACGAGATGTTAAAAGAAGCCGGGATCAGATATTTCTTGGTTGATACTCATGGGATCCTGCATGGAACACCCAGGCCGCGCTTTGGTATTTATGCCCCTGTATATTGTAAATCAGGAGTAGCAGCCTTTGGCAGGGACATAGAATCATCTAAAGCCGTATGGAGCGCAGAAGAAGGTTACCCTGGTGATTATAATTACCGTGAATTCTATCGCGATGTCGGGTTTGACCTTGAATACGACTATATTCGTCCGTACATACACGAAGATGGAACCAGGATCCATACCGGTATGAAGTATTATCGTATTACAGGCAGGACCAACCAGAAAGAAGTATATGTGCCGGAGTGGGCAAGCGAGAGAGCCGCTTCTCATGCTGCAAACTTTATGTTCAACAGGGAAAAACAAGCGGAATACCTCTATGAATTTATGGGGAAAAAACCTCTGATCCTTTCTCCTTACGATGCAGAGCTTTTTGGACATTGGTGGTATGAAGGCCCGGAATGGATAAATTTCTTGATCCGTAAAATAACTTTTGACCAAGATACTGTGCGTTTGGTTACTCCTGGCAGTTACTTGGCAGAAAACCCCAAAAACCAGGTAGTTACCCCGTCATTTTCTTCTTGGGGATATAAAGGATACTGTGAAGTTTGGCTGGAAGGTTCCAACGATTGGGTTTATCGCCATTTGCATAAGATTGCAGACCGGATGGTAGAGCTGGCAGCAGCTTATCCAAATGCGGACGGGACATTGAAAAGGGCTCTCAACCAAGCAGCCAGAGAGCTCATTTTAGCACAAAGCAGCGACTGGGCCTTTATTATGAAAACACAGACAGTTGTTCCTTATGCAGTAAAGCGGACCATTGAGCATGTGGGCAGATTTAATAAATTATATGACCAAATTAAAGGGAATTGCATTGACGATAGTTTCTTAAGAGACATTGAATGGAAGGACAATCTCTTTCCAAATATTGATTACAGGGCGTATCTATAATGAAAATACTATACGTTTCATCTGAAGTAGTGCCGTTTGCAAAGACCGGAGGGCTTGCTGATGTGGCAGGAGCCCTGCCCAAAGCCTTGGTGCAGATCGGTCATGATGTAAGGATTATCCTTCCTCGCTATAAAATGGTTTCGCTGGAAAAATACCCCTCCAAACTGATTATCGAGGATCTGATTATTAAATTTGGCACAGTTAACGAAAAGGTTAACATCTATGAAACCAAAATTCCGGGGACAGAAGTTATTGTCTACTTGGTGGATAATGATAAGTTTTTTGGCAGCCGCGACCAGCTTTACCAGGTAAAAGGGGAAGACTATCCGGACAATCTGGAACGTTTTGTCCTGTTTTCCAAAGCAGTGCTTGTGATGCTTAGGGAGATCAATTGGCAGCCGCACGTTATTCATTGCAACGATTGGCAGTCTGCACTGGTTTGCCTGTATTTAAAGGTTACTTTTGGCAAGGATCCGTTTTTTGCCAGAACCGCTAGTGTTTATTCGATCCACAACATGGCTTACATGGGAATTTTTCCTGGAGACAAATTTAATCTCTTGGATTTACCGAAAGAAGAATTTACTCCTGAGAAATTGGAATATTGGGGGAACATTGCGTTAGCCAAAGCAGGCCTGGTTTATGCAGATGTTATCAATACTGTAAGTGAAACTTATGCCAAAGAGATCCAAACCACTGAATTTGGTTATGGTTTGGACGGGATACTTAGGTCAAGGACCAAAGATGTTTACGGCATTGTTAACGGCATAGATTGTGATTTGTGGAACCCTGCTACGGATCCTATTATTGCAAAGCATTACAATGCTAACACTGTTTCAATGAAAAGCGCAAATAAGCTTAAGCTCCAAGCAGACAATAAACTTCCTCAAGATGAAAAGATCCCTGTACTTGGGATTGTTTCCAGATTAGCTAAACAAAAAGGTTTTGATATTTTGGCCCAGGCTTTTTCGCAAATGATGGAAATGGATCTTCAGTTTATTCTCTTGGGGGACGGGGAACCGCAATATCAAAACTTTTTTGTGGATGCTGCCAAGAAGTATCCTAAAAAGCTGGCGATTAACCTCGGCTTTAATGCTGCTTTGGCGCAAGAGATCTATGCAGGCTCTGATCTATTTTTAATGCCATCCCATTACGAACCTTGCGGACTAGGGCAATTGATAAGCTTTAGGTATGGCACGATCCCTCTGGTTAGAAAAACCGGTGGGCTTGCAGATACTGTTCATGAGTTTGATCCCAAAACAGGGGAGGGCGATGGTTTTATTTTTGAGCGTACTACTGATCCATTTGATTTTTTAGATGCTGTAAAAAGGGCATTAACTGCGTTCCAAAACAAAAAAGCATGGGAGAGCCTCCAGAAAAAAGTGATGGACTACAATTATTCCTGGGACACATCTGCTAAAAAATACGTGTGGTTGTATAAGAAGGCTTTAGAGAAAATAGGGTTGTAAGGAGAGTCATTATGTCCGGACATTCCAAATGGGCAACCATCAAGAGATCAAAAGGTAAGACCGATGCTGCCAGGGGTAAGGTTTTTACCAAAATTATCAGGGAAATTGGCGCTGCGGCCAAGATTGGGGGGGGAGACCCAAACGGTAATCCTCGCTTGCGCCTTGCAATTGACAAAGCCAAACAAGCAAACATGCCCAACGATAACATTAAAAGGGCAATTGAAAGGGGAATAGGAGGAGGCGAAGGTTCTACTATTGAAGAAATTTCTTTTGAGGGTTATGGCCCGGCAGGGGTTGCAATCATTGCCGAAGCCATGACCGATAACCGCAACCGGACTGTACCGGAAATCAGGAATATGTTTGCCAAATACGGCGGAAATTTAGGCACTTCCGGAGCCGTTTCTTTTATTTTTCACCGTAAAGGAATTATACTTTTTGATAAAAAGGGGATTGATGCGGATACTTTGGGGCTGGAGGCAATTGAAGCAGGAGCAGAAGATATAGATATTGGGGATGAGCTGGTAGAAGTAGTTACAAAACCAGAAGAAATGGAAAAAATAAGGGATGGCCTTAAGGCTAAGGGATTCAATTCCTCTTCTTCAGAAGTAACCATGAGCCCTTCTACAATGGTTGCTGTAGCCGGAGAAGATGCAAAGAAAGTTTTAAGTCTTATGGAAGCGTTGGAAGAACACGATGACATTCAAAATGTATATTCCAATGCGGATATTGCGGAAGAAGCCATTAAAAATGCCTAAGCTGGTCTGCGATTTGCATGTCCACACGGTTTCTTCCGGCCACGCTTATTCTACTATCGAGGAATATGTTGCATATGCCAAAAAGATCCATCTCCCTGCGTTTGCAGTAACAGACCACGGTCCCAATATGCCTGGAGCTCCTCATCGCTACCATTTTTCTAATTTACGCATGGTTCCAGAGTATCTTAATGGGATCCGCATTTTTAGAGGAGCGGAAGCAAATATTATCAATGAAAAAGGGGAAATAGACCTGGCAGAAGATGCTCAAAAGCTTTTGGACTTTATTTTGGTGACTTTTCATCCTTATTGCGGTTATGAAAACCAAGGGGAAGAAAAAAATACCGATGTTTTAATTAAGGCTATCCAAAATCCCGCTATTAAAACAATCGCACATCCTGAAAACCCCATGTATCCGGTAAACGTAGAAGCAGTAGTTACAGCAGCCAGAAAACGCGGGGTTTTTATCGAGATAAACAATAGTTCTTTTACTGGCAGCCGTAAAGGTGGGGAATCCAAGTCCCTAGAATTCGCCAAAGAAGTCAAAAAGCAAGGGTGGAAGGTTACGATTGGTTCGGATGCACATATTTCTACCATGCTTGGCACTTTTAGCGAGGCGCTCAAAGTTGCAAAACTTGCCGGTCTTGATACTTCTGATATTGTAAACTCCAGCAGAAAAAATATGCGCAAATTCCTTGGTTTAGAGATATAATTAATAAAAGGACATCTACAATCTAAATAGGAGGGAATATATGAGGAAAATTGTTTTTTATTCTTTTTTATTGCTTTTGGTCCTTTTGGTCGCGGGTTGTGGACAAAGTAGTTCTGGTGGTGGGGGTGGGGAAACAGTTACTGTTACCGGGCAGTTATCAACCGGCACAATTAGTACCTCTATTGCCTCGGTTCGTGCACAAGCAGTAGCTTCAAACTATGTAGTAGTAGCCCAAGATGTATCAAGTAAAAAACTATATTCTGTAGTTACCGATGGTTCTGGTAATTTTCAGATTAGTGGAGTACCCAAGGATGCCAGCCTTGTTTTAAGCTTAGTCGATAATACTACCGGGAAATACGTAGGCCCGGTTGTTTTTAATAATGATTATACTGGCCTTACTTGCACTGGAACCACCAGTCTAGGGGTAATTGTTTTTGATAGTTCAAAAGGAATGGCAACACCAAGCACTTCTTTAGAGGCAGGAAAACTTAATTCCAGTTATAAGCCCAGATTATCAAGCGGGGTTCCTGTAGGAGCAAGAAAGCATGGAAAAGGCCCCGGTACAACCACCGGTACTCCTACCGGTCCCTCACTTGATGCGGATTTAGATGGTATTCCAAACCTTTTTGATGCTGATAATAATGGTAATGGGGTTTTAGATGAATTTGATTCGGGCAGCAATTTAGAAAAAGAGGGCTTGGGATCCAGTTCTAAGGCGACTTCTGTGATAGTATTCCCCAACTTAAAAATTGACCTGCAAGATACAGAAAGCTTTATTTCACAAACTTACAAGCTTTTCTTGGCTTTTGAAATTGATTTTGCTAATCCGGATAATGTTTCTAGTATAGTGCTTACCACTATACCAACCTATGCAGCGAACTGCGTTTTTGATCAATCCACTGCGTATGATTTTGAAGCTAGCTGGCCAGGAGAAGGTGCTACTTGGCTTCAGAGCGGGCAATATCATATATACAAGGCTTATCAAAAAGGAACCACCAATACCGTAAAATGGGCTTCTTTTATAAGAGTGCAAAATGCTACGGATATTAATGCCGGGGATTGCTTTCGCTTCTTAATTACTTATACAGATAGCAGTACAGAAGAAATTTATGCCTATGTTAACTATGTTTGGAGAGGAATACCAAAGCTTACTTGCTATCAATTTAGCGGTGGCACGGCTGTAAACATTACTCCTGGAACTTATGGTAGCGTAGCAGGGGGCAGCAGCGGTAATCCTTATACAATTACAACCGGGACTACTGAAGCTACTTATACTTTTACCAAGCCTTCTGATGAAGCGGGCAGTTATATTGATGCAAATAATTACAATTGGTCATGTTTCTATTATTCTAGTGCTACCTTTGCTCCCGGTTCTCTAATTAATAATAATGTTGATGAGCACCTTACTACGGTTACGGATATAGGAGGAAATCAGCTTCAAACAACTGTTGCTTTACCAATAACTTATTCTAGTACAACTGTCCACGGTTATAGGCTAGAGGTTGAGGCAAATAGTTTAACAGGAGACAATTCCTCTTTTACTATTTATTTAGGTCGGTAAAAAAGCAAATAATCCTCCAAGAATAGCAGGAAAAAGGTGTGATTAAATTGGGGGAATATTTCTTTTCGGTTTTTGCTGTCCCTTTTGGGGTAATGGGAGTAGTTTGTTCTCCGGATGGCCTGCATATGATCATCCTCCCGCGCAAAAGCGCACCCTTGGGGTGAAGTCCGGTCTTATGATTGGTTGGCTAAGAAAGTAGGAATACCGGAGGGAAGACAGGCCGTGGGAGCGGCCTTAAAAAGGAATCGGCTCCCTTTGATCGTTCCGTGTCATAGGGTTATAGCAAAAAATGGTTCTTTGGGGGGATTTTTGGGAGGAGTACAAATGAAAAGAGAATTACTAAAACTGGAAGGGAGAATCTGGTAATGCTGGCAAAGAGGGTTATCCCTTGTTTGGATGTTAAAGAAGGCAGGGTAGTTAAAGGGACAAAATTTTTAGACCTTAAAGATGCCGGAGACCCTGTGGAACAAGCCCTCTTTTACGATAAAGAAGGTGCAGATGAGCTTTGTTTTTTGGACATTACCGCCTCACACGAAAACCGCTACATTATGATCAATGTAGTAAAAAGAGTGGCTGAGAAAATTTATATTCCATTTACAGTAGGCGGGGGAATTGGTGATCCGGAGCACATACGGGAAATTTTAAGTGCTGGTGCGGATAAGGTTTCCATTAACACTGCTGCAGTAAAAGATCCGAATCTGGTGCAGGTTTCAGCACAGCGCTTTGGTTCGCAGTGCATAGTAGTGGCGATTGATGCCAAGAGGGTTTTTGATAAAAGCGGTAAGCCGCTGCGTAGGTGGGAAGTTTTTACGCACGGTGGCCGTACTCCCACAGGGATCGATGTTGTTGAATGGGCGAAAAAAGTCGAAAAGCTGGGTGCAGGAGAAATTCTTTTAACCAGCATGGACAGGGATGGGACCCAGGATGGCTATGACCTGGAACTAACTTCCGATGTGGCAAAATCTGTTTCTATCCCGGTAATCGCTTCCGGAGGAGCAGGATCCAAAGAGCACCTTTATGAGGGATTAACTACAGGCAGGGCAGATGCTGCTCTTTTGGCTTCGCTTTTACACTATCGAACCTTAACTATCCGTGAAATCAAAGATTACTTGGTTAATAAAGGAGTCGTAGTAAGAAGATAATGGACAAATATTTAAAAGCAAAACAAAAAACTATTAATCAGGCATTGAAAAAATGGTTGCCGCCCAAGAACAAGTCAACTCTAACCCGCGCAATGCATTATTCTGTGTTTGCTGGGGGAAAAAGATTTAGACCGATCTTAATGTTAGCCGTAGCAGATGCTTTGGGGCACGACCCTAAAAAAATTCTTCCTTTTGCCTGTGCAATTGAGCTCGTACACACTTTTACCTTAATCCACGATGATTTGCCTGCTATGGATAATGACGATTACAGAAGAGGAAAGCCAACTTGCCATAGAGTATTTGGTGAAGACATGGCGATTTTAACAGGAGATGCACTGCATGCTTTAGCTTTTGAAATTATTGCATCGCAAAACAAGTTTTTTTCTTCTACGGTTTTATTGGCCATGGTAAAAGAATTGGCCAGTGCTTTGGGAGTAGAAGGTGTTACAGGCGGACAAGTTAAAGACTTGGAAGCAGAAGGGAAAAACATATCATTAAAAGAGCTTTATGCTATTCATAATGATAAAACCGCACGTTTGATTGTTGCTGCTGTAACCATAGCTGCAATGGCTTGCTCCTCGAGAGCTCAAACTAGAATTAAGCTGGCAGATTATGCCCGGCACTTGGGTTTAACTTTTCAGATTAAAGATGACATTTTAGACCAGGTTGCCACTTTTAAAACTCTAGGGAAAAAGCCTAAAGGGGATATAAAAAACAAAAAAGCAACTTTCCCCGGCCTCATGGGTTTAGATACGGCAAAGAAAAGAGCAAAAGAAGAAGCAGCTATTACCATAAATGCAGTTTCTTTCTTGGGAGAACATGGTAAGATTTTGAGGTTTTTGGTCGAATACATAGTAAATAAATAGGAGGTTTTGGATGTTTGATTTTTTAGTTGGAATAATAGAGAGCTTATTAAGTAATTATCCGTTAATTGTGGCGGGTACCGCATGTCTTGCAGCCCAAATCATAAAAATCTTTTATTATTGGATAAGGGATAAGAAATTCGAATTAAAACACTTGTTTGAAGCCGGAGGGATGCCTTCCGCTCACTCTGCTTCCGTAACAGCCTTGTTTATTACCATTGGCATTATAGAGGGCTTTTTCTCTCCGTATTTTGCCATTGCTTTTACTTTTGCGGTTATTGTTATGTACGATGCTACAGGAGTCAGGCGTGCAGCTGGGATGCAGGCTTTAATTCTGAACCGTATTATGGAAGATATTTATAGTGCAGGCAAGGAAAACCCGGAAAAACTCAAAGAACTGATCGGGCACACGCCTTTTGAGGTCCTTATGGGTATTCTGGTGGGAATTGTTACTACTTTAGTTTTTTTCTGCTGTATTCTATAAAACCGGTTAATTTATGAAATTATTGGATAAGATAAAACTTCCGGAAACTTTAGGAGAACTTTCTGCCAAGCAGTTGGAGCAAGTTGCCAGCGATATAAGAGAAATAATTATTGATGTGGTTTCTAAAAACGGAGGACATTTAGCCGCAAGTTTGGGAGCGGTAGAATTGGCAATAGCGCTCCACGCTTGTTTTAAGAGCCCGGAAGATAAAATTATTTGGGATGTAGGCCACCAAGCCTATTCACACAAGCTGCTCACCGGAAGGCTGGGAAGCTTTTCTACCCTGCGTCAAAACGGCGGGATCAGCGGTTTTCCCAATACAACAGAAAGCCCACACGATCCTTTTACCACCGGCCATGCCGGCAACTCGATTTCCCTTGCTCTGGGACTGGCCAAAGCCTTTGCCCTCAAACAAGAAAAGAAATCTGTCATTGCAGTGATTGGAGATGCTGCTGTTTCGAGTGGACTGGCTTGGGAAGCATTGAATAGTGTCATAAACTCAAAAACTAAAATTATTATTATTATTAATGACAATGAAATGTCTATTTCTAAAAATGTCGGAGCCATGGCTAATTACCTAACCAAAATGCGGACCAATTCCCTTTATATTAAAGTGAAAGCACGGATAGAAAAACTTATTAGCCGTATCCCCAATTGGGGTGGCTCGCTTCTAAAAGGCGCAGAAAGGTTAAAAGAGAGAACAAAACACTTTTTAATTGATTTTAAAATGGGGGTAATCTTCGAGGAATTGGGCTTCCGTTATTTTGGGCCGATTGATGGCCACAATCTCCCTTTATTGATCAGCACTATCCAATTTGCCAAAGAAGAAAAAAAACCGGTAATCCTGCATGTTTTAACCAAAAAAGGGAAGGGCTATTCTTTGGCAGAAAAAGATCCGACTAAATTCCACGGGATCGGTTCTTTTTCCATAGAAGACGGTGTAGCAATTAAAAAAGAAAAAGAGACGTATACCTCCGCTTTTTCAGCGGCTATGGTTAAATTGGGAAAAATTGATCCAACATTGGTTGCAATAACCGCTGCCATGCCCGACGGTACCGGTCTTTTTGAATTTAGCCGGGAGTATCCGGACCGGTTTTTTGATGTAGGGATTGCAGAAGAACACGCGGTTACTTTTGCGGCGGGCCTTGCAAAAGCAGGAATGAAACCAGTAGTGGCAATTTATTCCACTTTTTTGCAACGTGCCTATGATCAAATCCAACAGGATGTCTGTCTCCAAAACTTGCCGGTGATTTTTGCCATTGACAGGGCAGGCATTGTTGGCGAAGACGGGCCTACTCATCAAGGAGTCTTTGATTTGGCATACTTACATTCTATGCCCGGAATTTCAATCTTGGCTCCAAAAGACAAAAAAGAATTGCAAAACATGCTCTATTCTGCAAGCAAAGCTAACTGTCCTGTGGCGATTCGCTATCCAAGAGGTGCCTGTCCAGTAACCATAAAAGAAGATGATTTCCAGTCTATTCCATGGGGAAAAGGAGAAAAAATCTATACTTCCAAGGGATCAAACGGTAAACAGGTCACATTTTTAGCACTTGGTTCCATGGTTTTTTCTTGCCAAGCAGTGGCTGGGCAACTAGAAAAAGAAGGTTTTTCTGTTCAAGTTGTTAGCCTCCGTTTTCTAAGGCCTATAGATAAGGAATTGATTTTGGAAACAGCAAAAAACAGCCATTTACTGGTTACGGCCGAAGAGGGTATTTGTTCTGGCGGACTGGGAAGTTTGGTTTCGGAATTATTAGAAGAAAACAATTTACAGGTTCCCATGCTAGAAATTGGGCTGCCGATTAAATTTATTGAACAGGGAACGCGCAAAGAAATTTTAGATCTGTATGGACTCTCTTTAGATAAGATCGCAGAACAAGTCCAAAATAAATTAAGGAAGATATAAAATGGTCCTGTTCTCCGAAATGTATATATCGGAATTGATTGGCAACCC
Source organism: Candidatus Saganbacteria bacterium (assembly GCA_026387795.1). GTDB lineage: Bacteria > Margulisbacteria > WOR-1 > JAPLLA01 > JAPLLA01 > JAPLLA01. The sequence continues at coordinate 17,337 of JAPLLA010000047.1, forward strand.
GGTTATAGATGCTTTGCAGGAACCGATTGGCAAAGTAGAAGATTTTATTGTTACATTTGAAGAAACTTTTCCCCGTATTATCGGCATTCTTATTAAGTTGGAAAAAAACAAGAAGACAGTACTTTTGATGCTGGGAGAAGTAAACCTGATAGGAAAACAATTTATTACCACCAAAAACCACCAGAACGAAGTTCCTTTTGGAGAGCCGCGGTTAGATGAGGTTAGGCTTTGCCGCGATATTTTAGACAAACAGATTGTAGATGTTAACGGGGCAAGGGTGGTGAGGGTCAATGACATAAAACTGGCAAAAGTTAGCCAAGATGTCCGTATTATTGCAGTAGATGTGGGATTTGGGGGAATACTGCGTTGGTTGAAAATAGAAAACCTGGTTAATTTCTTTTTTGGAATATTCAAGAAAACGGTTCCACAAATACTGATCGGATGGGATCACATTGAACTTTTAGAAGAGGGAAAAGGGAGAGGGACCATGACCATCCCCCATAAAAGGCTTTTGGAACTCCATCCTGCAGATATTGCCAATATTATCAGCCAGGTGAAAACCGATCAAAAGACCGCAATTTTTGATTCTTTGAGTGAAAAAACCGCTGCCGAAGCTTTGCATGAATTGGAGCCTCACATCCAAGCCATGCTGCTTATGACCATTAATACTAAAAAGGCCCTTGGGGTACTTGATAAAATGCCGGTAGACGAAGCTGCAGATGTATTGGGGGATATTCCGGAAGAGAAGCGTGAGGAATTTTTGCGGCTCATGCGCATACGCAAAGCCAACGAAATAAGAAAACTTTTAAAACACAATGAAGAAACTGCCGGGGGGCTCATGACTACAGAATTTATTAGTTTTATGTATACCTATACTGTCCAGCAAACTATTGACCGCATCCGTGAATCGGGACCGGATGCAGAAACTATTTATTATCTATATGTTACCAATGAAAAAGACCAGTTAATCGGGGTGCTCTCACTTAGAAACCTAATCGTTTCTCATCCGGATAAGCAGATTTCTGAAATCATGATTAAAGATATTGTAGCTGCAACTCCTAATATGAGCCAAAGGGAAGTCGCTGACCTGATTTCGAAATACAATCTTTTAGCCATACCGGTAGTGGATGAAGAAAAGAAGATGCTGGGGATTATTACCGTTGACGATGTGGTTAATTTTATTCTTCCGCCGCTTTCCCGCCGCAAACGCTCCATGCTTGGATAAATCCTCCAAAAAGAAAAAGCGCCTTATTTGGTTTCCTAAATAAAGCGCTCTTCCCGTTAGAAAGAAATTGATCCTAGTTTACTTCTTTAAAAGTTTGTGTTTTTTGATTACTCCCCAAATGATTTTGGTCATTTTGGTTACTGGAATCGGCTTGCTGCTAAAAATATCTTCGAGGGTTTCTTCTCTTCCTTTGAAATTAACTGTCATTTTGCTTAATCCACCTCTTGCCATTGCTTGTTCACCTCCTTTAAATTTGTTATAATGATAACACTCACAGAGATAAAATCAAGCATTTTTAGAGGAAAAAATATGTTCAAAAAGGTATTAATAGCAAATCGGGGTGAAATTGCGGTACGCATTATCAGAGCGCTTTCTGAAATGGGGATTGCAAGTGTAGCGGTTTATTCCGAAGCAGACAAGGATTGCCTGCATGTAAAGCTTGCGGACGAAGCATATTGCATTGGCCCGGCTATTGCCAGTCAAAGTTACCTTAACATTCCCAGCCTGATCAGCGTAGCAGAGCTTTCGGGCGCAGAAGCAGTACATCCTGGTTACGGTTTTTTGGCAGAGAACGCCCGCTTTTTGGAAATCTGTAAGGCACACAACATAGTTTTTATTGGCCCTAGTGTTTTGGCAATGGAAAAAATGGGTGATAAAGCTACCGCAAAAGATACGGTTTCCCGAGTAGGGGTTCCAACTACCCCGGGATCCAAAGGGATCATTACAGACGAAAAAGAAGCGCTTAAAGCTGCGGAAAAGATTGGTTTCCCTGTAATTATCAAAGCTACTGCCGGGGGCGGGGGAAAAGGGATGCGAGTTGCGACATCAAAAGAAGATTTTATTCATCTTTTTAATATGGCACGCAGAGAAGCGGAAGCCGCTTTTGGCAATCCCGAAGCCTACATTGAAAAACTGATCGAGGAACCAAGACATATCGAAGTCCAAATTTTAGGGGATATGTACGGAAATGTAATTCATTTGGGTGAAAGAGAATGCTCTATCCAGCGCCGCCACCAGAAACTACTTGAAGAATCTCCTTCTCCTGCAATTGACGAGCGGACCCGTAAAAAAATGGGACAAGCTGCGGTTAAAGCTGCAAAAGCGGTTAAGTATGTTGGGGCAGGCACAATTGAATTCCTTTTAGATAAACACGGACACTTTTATTTTATGGAAATGAACACCCGGGTCCAAGTAGAGCATCCGGTTACGGAAATGGTCACCAGCATTGATATCATAAAAGAACAGGTTAGGGTTGCGGCAGGAGAAAGACTCAGTTATAAACAAGGGGACGTAAAAATCCATGGCCATGCCATTGAATGCCGTATCAACGCAGAAGATCCCAGTCGGAACTTTATGCCTTGTCCGGGCAAAGTAAACGGATATTTGCCTGCAGGCGGTCCTGGGGTCAGGGTAGACAGCCACATGTATGCAGGATACAATATCCCTCCCAACTATGATTCTTTAATGGCAAAGTTGATTGTATGGGGTAACAACCGCAAAGAAGCGATTGCCAGGATGAAACGCGCACTCAAAGAATTTACCATAGACGGAGTAGCCACCACCATTCCTTTCCACTTAAAAGTATTGGACAATGCCGACTATGTCAGCGGCAACTTTAGTACTCATTTTATAGAAAAGCATTTTCCTCCCAAAGGTACGCATAAGGAATAAATATGGGTAAACGTTCTACCAGCCGCCGCTTGGCTATGCAAGCCCTCTACCAAATGGAAGTGGGCAAGTTTTCTTTGGAAGAAGTGCTGGAAAAGACCTTTGAAGAAGAAAAGTTTATGCCTGAAACCAGGGAGTTTACTGCCAGACTTACCCAAGGTGTGTTTTCGGAACTTAAAAACATTGATAAGCTGATAGAGGAGAATGCCAAAGAATGGACTTTTGACCGTATTAATGAGGTAGACAAAAGCATCCTGCGCCTGGCAATTTACGAGTTGAAGTTTGATAAGGATAATCCTCCTTCAGTGGTGATTAATGAAGCCTTGGAGCTGGCAAAAAAATACAGCACCCCGCAATCCTCAAAGTTCATCAATGGCATCCTGGGTAGCATTATAAAAACCCTCTAAATTCTGTTTTTTAGTTCCTTTACCCGTCGGTTTTTTCGTGATAAAATATTGATTCTTATGTTTACAGGAATTGTTGAAACTCAAGGAAAAATTAAGGCCGCTACCATGAAAGACGGAGGACTTTGGCTGGTTATTGAAGAACCCCAAATAGTTAAAACCATTAAAGTAGGGAGCAGTGTAGCAGTGAATGGGGTCTGTTTGACAGTAGAAAAGATCAAAAGGAATGAATTTGAAGTCTCTGTAGTACCGGAAACCTTATCCCATTCAAACCTGGGAGAGCTTAAAGTAAGCCAAAAAGTGAATTTGGAAAAAGCAGCGGTTTTTGGCGGGCCGATCGATGGCCATCTTTTAACCGGACATGTGGATTGTACTGGCATGATCACTAGTATTGATATAAAAGGGAATAGCCAAGTTTATACCATCTCCTTCCCTCAGGACTTTGCCAAATACCTGGTTTCCAAAGGATCAGTCGGGATCGATGGCATTAGCCTTACTGTCGCAGAATTGCGGCCGGATGCTTTTACCGTAAGCATTATTCCTCATACCCTGGAAAGAACCACGCTAAAAGTAAAAACCATCGGCCAAAAAGTTAACTTGGAATTCGATATTTTAGCAAAATACATGGAAAGACATTTTGAGGCTTCTATGCCTAAAAACGGAGAGTTTGTGCTGGAAGAACTAATGGGCGATATCCCTGACCAGAACTTTATGTTGAATTAGGATTAATTTATGCCAGATTTTAAATTTAATACAATTAAAGAAGCAATCGAAGACATTAAAAAAGGAAAGATCCTTATTGTAATAGATGATGCGGAGCGTGAAAATGAAGGCGACTTGGTCATGGCTGCGTCCTGTGTCACGACCGAAGCAGTTAATTTTATGATTACCCATGCTAAAGGTTTAGTTTGCGTTCCTCTTTCAGAAGAGCGGATTTCTGAGCTGAAACTTTCTCCTATGGTAGAAGACAATACTGCTCCGCTGCAAACCGCTTTTACTATTTCTGTAGATGCAAAACCCAACTTTGGTGTTACTACCGGAATCTCTGCTTCTGACCGGGCAAAAACGATCCAGATTTTGATTGATTCCCATACTAAATCCGGTGATTTGGCGCGGCCAGGACACATTTTTCCTCTCCGTGCTCTACCCGGAGGGGTGCTTAGAAGAGCAGGCCACACTGAAGCTGCAGTAGATTTGGCCAGGCTTGCCAGACTTAGCCCTGCAGGAGTAATCTGCGAAATCATTAAAGAAGACGGGAAAATGGCCAGGACCACCGATCTTTTTGCTTTTGCTAAAAAATGGAAACTTAAAATCATAACTATTGCGGACTTAATTGCATATCGCGCCAAAGAAGACCACCTGGTACTCTGTGTGGCAAAATCAAAACTTCCTACGGAATACGGTTCATTTAAAGTGCTTACTTATAAAGATAGCATTACAGGAGAACACCATGTTGCTTTGGTTAAAGGTGAGGTAAAAGATAAAAAAAGCGTTTTGGTAAGAGTACACTCCGAGTGTTTAACCGGCGATGTTTTTGGTTCGTTAAGATGCGATTGCGGAGAACAGCTCCATCGTGCCATGAAATTGATTGAAGACGAAGGCCGTGGAGTAATTTTATATATGCGGCAAGAAGGCCGAGGGATCGGTTTAATCAACAAGATTAAAGCTTACTCTTTGCAGGATAAAGGATTGGATACTGTAGAAGCAAACCACCATCTTGGTTTCGCTTCAGACTTAAGGGATTATGGGATTGGAGCACAAATTTTGTCTGATCTCGGATTATCTTCAATCCGGTTGCTTACCAATAATCCAAGAAAGATTGTCGGTGTAGAAGGGTACGGTTTAAAAGTAGTGGAACGTTTGCCCCTGGAAATTAAGCCAAATCCGCATAACGAAAAATATTTAAAGACCAAGTCCGAAAAACTCGGACATTATCTAACCTTAGGAGGTTTAAATTAGGAGGTGCTTCAATGGGTAAAGTATTAGAAGGAAACTTGGATGGGGCGGGGCTTAAGATTGCGGTTATCGTGAGCCGTTTCAATGATTTCGTAGGTAAGGGGCTTTTGGGAGGTGCGCTGGATTGCCTCAAGCGTCATGGGACCAAAGAAAGCGACATAGATATCGCTTGGGTTCCCGGTGCATTTGAAACCCCGTTAGTAGCCAAAAAACTGGCAAAAAAAGGGAAATACGATGCCATTATCTGCTTAGGAGCTATTATTAGAGGAAGTACTTCCCATTTTGAATATGTAGCCAGTGAAGCAGCCAAAGGTATCGCCAAAGTGGCTTTGGATTCAGATATCCCAATTATCTTTGGTATTTTAACTACTGACACCTTGGAACAAGCACTGGAAAGAGCAGGGGCAAAACCAGGCAACAAAGGTTTTTCTGCAGCACTTTCGGCAATCGAACTGGCAAATCTTGACAAATTAATCTAATAGAAAAAAGGGGGGACTTCTGTGGCAAGGGTATTATTAAGCAATGTGCATAAGTTTTTTGATGATGTAGTAGCGGTAAAAGATATCAGCTTGGAAATTAAAGATAAGGAATTTCTTGTATTAGTTGGGCCATCCGGTTGCGGTAAAACTACTACCTTAAGGATGGTTGCAGGATTAGAGGAAATTTCCAAAGGGGAAATTAAGATTGGGGACAGGGTAGTAAACGATGTTCCTCCTAAAGACCGGAATATCGCTATGGTCTTCCAAAGCTATGCTCTTTATCCGCACATGAAAGTTTATGACAACATGGCTTTTGGACTTAGGCTCCGCGGGCACAAGAAAAAAGAAATTGATGACCGGGTAGCGGAAGCCGCGGAAATTTTGGAATTAAAAGAGTTGCTTGACCGCTTGCCCAAACAGCTTTCCGGAGGACAAAGGCAGCGAGTGGCCCTTGGACGTGCAATCGTAAGACATCCTCAAGTATTCTTAATGGATGAACCGCTTTCAAACCTGGATGCAAAATTAAGGGTACAAATGAGAGCAGAATTAAAAAGGATCCACGCCAAGCTGCAAACCACCATTGTTTACGTTACCCACGATCAGGTAGAAGCCATGACACTGGGAGATCGGATCGCGGTTATTTTAAACGGCGAATTGCAGCAGGTAGATAAACCAATTATTATTTATGAAACACCTGCCAATCGTTTTGTGGCAGGTTTTATTGGTACTCCTCCCATGAACTTTATTAAAGGAAAATTAGAAAAGAGTGCGGATGGTAATGTGACTTTTGAATGTTCCAGCTTTAAGCTTAACATGCCTCCTTCTTTGCATGAAAACGTAGCGAATTATATTGGCAAAGAAGTCACCTTTGGAATTAGGGCAGAAGATATTCACGATGCAAAAATCTGCCGCTGGACGCAGGATATTGCAACCCTAGAGACCAAAGTAGATTTCAGGGAACTAATGGGTTCAGAAACTCTGCTTTATGTTAAGATTGGTGGGGAACATTTAGTGGCAAAGATGGATGCTATGAATGACGCTATGTCCGGAAGCAACTTCCCGGTCATGCTTAATTTGAGAAAATTGCATCTCTTTGACCATCAAAATCAAAAAGCGATCATCTAGAAATTGTAATGGATAAAGAAGAAGCTCTTATATTTGATCTTTCCAGCGAGGGACGAAAAGGCGTAAACCTTCCAGACCCGGATATCCCTTTTGCAAAACTGGAAGAGCTGCTTCCAAAAGAGTTAATCCGCAAAGAACTCCCTCTTCCCGAAGTCTCAGAAATTGATATTGTGCGGCACTTTACCAACCTTTCCCGCAAAAACTTTGGTCTAGACATTGGTTTTTATCCCTTGGGTTCCTGCACCATGAAATACAATCCTAAAGTAAATGAAGATATAGCTTCCTTAGAAGGTTTCACAGGACTTCATCCATATTTTCCGGAAGAAAAGCTGCAAGGGATACTCGAACTTCTATATAACTTTGAACAATATCTGTGTGCAATTTTTGGATATGATGCGTTTACGCTTCAACCCGCAGCAGGGGCACACGGGGAAATGACCGGACTCTTGCTGATCAAGGCGTATCACACAAAACACAAGAACAATAAGAATAAAATCATTGTGCCTGATTCTTCGCATGGGACCAATCCTGCATCAGTTTCGATGGTGGGATACCAAACCGTTGTAGTTAAGTCAAATGACCGGGGCGGAGTAGATCTCGATGATTTAAGATCTAAAGTAGGGCCGGATACAGCAGGGCTCATGTTGACTAATCCAAATACCTTAGGCTTATTTGATGAGAATATTTTGGAAGTAGCGGAAATTGTGCACAAAGCAGGCGGGCTCTTGTATTATGACGGGGCAAATGCAAATGCAAATCTTGGTATTTGCAGGCCAGCTGATCTTGGCTTTGACGTTGCGCACATTAACCTCCACAAGACTTTTGCAACGCCGCATGGTGGTGGAGGGCCTGGGTCAGGACCTGTAGGAGTAAATAAAAAGCTAGAACCTTTTCTTCCTGTTCCCAGAATAGTAAAAAGAGATTCGAAATTTGAAATTAGAGATTCGAAATTAGGAGATTCAATTGGAAGAGTCCACTCTTTCTATGGAAATATCAATGTAATCATCAAAGCCTTTGCTTATACTAGAACATTGGGAGCAAGGGGGCTCAAAGAAGCAAGCCAAACGGCAGTTTTAAATGCTAATTACATGATGAAAAGGCTGAAAGACTACTATTTCTTAAAACAAGACCGCACTTGCCAGCACGAGTTTGTACTCTCCGCAAAATGGCAAAAGGAGAAATACTGGGTCAAGGCACTCGACATTGCCAAACGCCTGATCGATTATGGCTATCATCCACCCACAATCTATTTCCCATTGATCGTAGAAGAGGCTTTAATGATTGAGCC
>JAPLLA010000065.1:0-1335 GCA_026387795.1 Candidatus Saganbacteria bacterium
AATGGTTTCTACGATTGCTTATAGAGCAACAGAATGGGTTAAACGTAATAGTCATGTTGTTTCGGAAAAAGTAAAACCATTCCATGCAGGGGTTATTACTTCTTTGGCACTTCATTTTACTGCTTTTTCTTTTATGATGTCTGACACTGCGTCTAGTTTGGTGACCACTTTAGGAGCAGTTGCATTGGGTCCAGCTGCTCTTTTGATAATAATGACACAGTTTATAGGTTCAAAATATCTTTCTCCTGCTGAGCGCGGCTTATTGTCTGGCATGCTTGAGAAAGAAAGGGAAGCAGTAAAGGATGAGGCTGTTTTGGCACTTGAAAGTTTTGGCAGGACAGGTAAAAGCAACCTGGTTTTAGGACAATTTTTACCTAGAGCAGAATTTTTAGAGTATTATCATGAACCAGAAACTGTTCGTCCTATGAGAACTACTGTCTGGACTGAAAAACTGGCAAAATATGCTCGTGGCATAAAAGATGCGCTTTGTAAAGTTAAAGAAGACGACCCTCTTAAAAAATTTCAAAAAGCTTTTGATTATCTGAATATCCGGTATATGCCTAGATATAGGCTGAACCAGAGTAATTTGTACCGTAGGCTGGAAGGTAAAGGCGGAAATTGTGAATCACAAGCCAAGCTTTTTATCTCTTTGGTAGATCAAGTTTATGATTGGGATAAGAGCGATTGGAAACCTGCTGTGGCAAATTATACCGACCATTTAGAAGTGGTTTTGTATAATCATAAAACCGGTGAAACCTATGATCCTAGCAGAAGAAAGAAGCTGGATTCTCCTCCCACCTCTATTTTTGACCCGCATTTATTTCTTGCCGCATATTTAAAAGGAAGGGGAGTGGCTTCTCCTCTTTTTGAGTCCGAACTTTTATTAAGGGCTTATAGTGGAAAGGATACTGAACCACGCCCTTCTTTTAATGGTGGAATCAGCGGTTTTAGCTGGTTAGCAAGAATTCTAGGGCAATCTCGTTTTAAGTATGATGGGGTGGCTCCTCTTACGGCTGCAGGCAGTTCTTTGGGAAGATTTTTTATGCACTTAACTTCTTATTTGGGGCCGCTACAATATTTATTGTATCCGATACATGTGATTTTGTATCCAGTTAATATGCTTTTTCAAAAGTTGCCTCGCAAAGTTCAGCAAGCTGTTACTGTTGCCGGACTTGCTTCCCTTGCGTATCAATTTGCTTCTTTTTGGATGGGTAATCACGCCGTAAGCAATGGTGGAGCTCCAAATGGTGCTGATCATGGTGGATGGTCTTTTTCATTACCTGATTTTGATCTCAAAAAAATAGGGATTACTTTAGGTGTTCTGACCGCAGCATT
>JAPLLA010000065.1:1458-5311 GCA_026387795.1 Candidatus Saganbacteria bacterium
CGAGCAAAAAATTGGACGATCAGAATAGCACTGGTTGGCTTAGCACTTTTTGCGGGTGTTAAGACTTATCAAGCCTATCAGGAATATGGGTTTTGTCAGATAGCTTGTGAAAGCAGTGTTACTGCAGAAGGCAAACCTAAACCATATGCATTCTTTGCCAATGATGGAGAAGAAGGAGGATGGGACGTTACGCAATGTGAGCCGTCTTTCGCGGCAAGTTTTGCTAGTAGGAACTCGCGTTTAGATTCAGTTGTTCATTCTTATGTTGAGATTCTTACTCATGATCAGACCGAGATGTCTGACATGGCTAAAAAAGATGACAGAGAATATGGAATTGTTCACTTAGACCCTTCTGTATTAAAGAGGTCGAGGCAGGTACTGGATCATTGTGAAGAAGCATTCCAATTTAAGGAGGAATTGAAAGCACGAGTACACACTGTTGATTTCTTGGTCGTGGATTTATTGGATAGATGTCATGACTATCGCCTGGATAGAAGCCGGTTTATAGGAGATTTTTTTGGTACAGTGAGAGGGGCAAAAGTACTTTTTGACCTACCTACAGCAGAAGCTGAGCAGGCTTTTGCTTCTTTAGATAAAAAAGAGAGATTTGAGGTTGCCTCTTACCTGGAAAGACTTCCTTGGGCAGCAGCAGACGATCCCAGCGGCAAATTAAAAGGGGAGAGTAGATCTCTTGATCCTGGGGCTTTCGATAAAGAGACAGTGGCTGGGGATGGGGGGAGTGATGCTGACACCAAAAAAGGAACAAGTGCTGTTGGGCAAGAAATTCCCAATGCCAAAACAGGGGAAGAGACATTAGCGGGTAAGAAAGGGAAAACCGGTGAAGAAGATAAAGCCGGGATAGACAGAAAAAAATTGAAAGGTGAAGAAGGGGATGACCTGCAAAGTAAAAAAGGGACTACCCCTGAAGTGGAAGAAATCGTAAAAGCGCTTGAGGGAGAACAAAGTTTGGACGGAATGATTGGAAAGACGGGAAAAGAAAATACTCCAGGAGGAACGGAAGAGACTAAAGAGAGGCTGGCTTCAGAAGGGAAAGAGGTTATTCCGATCCATATTTACTTTGTAGATATAAAAGAAGAAAGAGCGCGTACTTCTCCGCTTTTGGATGAAAAAGCGCGGGTTAAAGAAGAAATGAGGCGCACTTCTGCGCTTTTAGAAAGAGTAAAGAAGTCACTAAAGGCACCTAAACCGGCTCAAATTAGCGCTATACTTGCTGCACAGTATTTGGAATGGTTAGAACACAATTTCCCAGGAGAAACTTTTACGTGGGGGCTTAAAGCCCGGCTTTTGGCCAGTCCTTATGCGTTTCTTTTGCCTTTGGAGGAAAGAATACAATGGCAAAGAGAAGTTGCAGAGGGCGGACGGGAGTTTGAAATGTCGGATATAAATTGTGATTTTGATATGCCGCAGAGTGTTCCTTTGCGGGATTTTAATACTAAATGCTACGGGGAGGATTTTGAAGGCCAATTACTTGGTTTAAGGGGAAGATTTGAGAGCGAAGAAGTAACAGGAAAGTTTATTGAAGCGCTTTTGAATTTAACTCCGGCTGATCAAAAGAAAGTATTAATCCGTTTTACAGATAGAGCCATGGGTAAATTATATGCACACGCGCAATCTTATCCTAAAGGTTCTGCAGAAAGAAATGTTTTGACTCTCCTTTTTAATATGTTTGAGGCGCCGGAAAAAAGAATCGTTGCAGAGGGAAGGGAATTGGTAATCAGCCAACAAACACAAAAGGGTATTCCCGAAGAAAGGCGAGAATGGGGCATTAATCCGCAAACCATGCTTGCAGAAGCATTCATGCTGCAGCAATGTGATTCAAGTGCGGCTTGGTGTTATACGTAAGTGGTGTTTAAGTTAGAATTGTTAACAGATATGCACTTTCTGTATTGAAGGGGTCCTCTTTTTGAACAGCTGACCATAACTTGATTGCTTGTGTCCTTTCTCCGATTGAAAAATAGAGCTTTCCGAGCAGTAAATAAAGGTCAATCAACATAAATTTTGTGGTGCGATCTTCTTCCAGTATTATTTTAAGCCGCTCTAGTTCCAAAATAGCAGCATCTATGTTTCCTTCCAAAGCAGTTAATTTGGCACGATAGTATTGGAAGAAAAGCGTCTCGGGTTTTATCTCCTCGATCTCTTTTAGCATCTTTTTTGTGTTTTCTATGTCTAAATATGACAATGCAGTAAACGCTTTGCGTTCCAAGTGTTTTAACCTGAAAGCAGGGTCCTTTTCTAATGCTTCTTTATAAGTCTGGGCGGCTTTTAGTAATGTTCTGCATTGCAGTTCCAGTGAATATGTTTGTGCGGTTTTGACTGCTTCTTTAGAGAGTTCTTTCGTTGTTTCCGGTTGGTTTTTTAGTTCCCGAATAAGGTTGTCCAGATTGTTTAGGGCAATGCTGTTTTCCTGAGTGAACAAATCAGAAAAAGCGTTTGTTTCTATGATTGGAATGCTTCCATAGAGCATAGCTGAGAGCAGAAATTGGATTTGGGAACGGTTTTCCCCTAAGGTGCAAACCAGATCAAACTGCACTAGAAAGTCAGGGGGAAGGGATTCTAATCCTTTGTATTTTATGGCTTTTAAGGGGGAGCCTGTAAGCAGTTTTTTAAAGAGTTTCCTACGCTTTTGGTTTAGAGCATAGAGGTGTTGAGTATTTTGGGAGAAGAGCCTTTTTTGTATCTCGTTTTGTGTCGCAAAATAGCTGTACCAGCGGCTTTTAGTTTGGACTGGATATAAGTCAAAAGGCTTGGGGATCAGAATATGCGATTCAAAATAATTTAACTGATCTATGGGCTTTATTGGCGCAGAATAAAGCAAGGTTACCTCGATAGCATGGTTTTTGAGTATTCCTATGATCCGTTCCATTTTTTCCGCAAGAAGCAGATCGTCTATAAAAATCAGCACCTTTTTAAGATGGGTTTTTAAATTGGGACCAATTATTTGCGGAATTACATTTTCCAGGCAAGGGGAAAGAGTTTGGATCCTTTCCGGCTCTAATTTAAAGGTCTCGCTTAATAATGCGACATCTTTACTCTTGGGAATTAGAAGGATATCTAAATTGTTTAGTAGTCGATACCAATCATGCTGAGATAAGAGGCCTATCTTGTCGTCTAAGGACATCAGGAAAAGGTTGGTCCCAAGAGAGTTAACAGGGACACTTTCGTTATAAATATGCAGCATTTGTGTTTCAGGATAATTATTGGTTTTTTGGCTCTCTCCGTAGGTTTTGCCAAAAGTAGAGCAAAATAACGGGTTTTTTAAAAAAGAGGATAGGGGAGGAAGGTATAGATCATAGAATTGCTGGCAGACGTTATAGTGGTTTTGGTCAAACCAAAAGGTTTGTTTTAAAGATGCCTGTGAGCCTTGGCTGGACAGTAACGGGTTCCTATGGAAATTTAGAGGATAATCCACGCTTTGATGATTTTTTGTTAATTTAAATATGGTCAATTGGTCTTTAGAAACAATCTCAACGGAAAGGCCTGATGATGCAAACCCCAAAATCAGGGTTTTTATTCTCTGGTTGGTTCCTTTTAAACACTTTGACGGTAAAAGAACAATCACCTCTTTTTTGGTAACCCTTAGGGCTTCAGTAAGGATGGTGGGGATAAGAGAAAAATCCAAGAAAGAGAGAAATTCGGTAACAACTGTGTTGTCGAAGCAGTTGTCATCCCAAGGAATATTATATCCCAAGATCGGCCAAACACTGGTTTTTGGAAAACGCTTTTTGAGCTTATTCCTGGTCTTTTTTCTGAACTCCAGGATGATTTTGGGCGACAAAAATGCGGTAAGAAGAGGATTATTCCCGCCCAGCAATAAATTTGTGCCTGAGCGGTA